>JBOHEE010000516.1:0-3745 GCA_050700895.1 Nitriliruptorales bacterium
GCCCACGTGTCGCCGCGACGGGTCACCTTGCGCTGCAACCCGGTGACGAGCCCGCCGATGGTGACGATCGTGCCAGGCGGGCATTCGTCTTCGTCGGCCAGCGACGAGATGCTGCGGTCGGTCGACCGGGACAGCACATGGTCGACGCCGAGCAACGGATGGTCGGAGACGTAGAGGCCGAGCATCTCCCGCTCCATCGCGAGGAGCTGGGACTTGTCGTACTCGTCGGTGGAGATGATCACGCCGTCGTCGAGCCCCGCCCCGCCGGCGAGGCCGGCCTCCTCGCCGAAGAGCGAGAACTGCCCCATCGCCGCGGCCCGCTGCTCGGAGAGTGCGGCGTCGAAGATGACCTCGAACGGCGCCGGGCCGCCCTCTCGCGCCGGGTCGAGCAGTCCGCGGCGGGTGTGGCCGAGGCTCGCGAAGGCGCCCGCCTGGATGAGGGACTCGATCACGCGCTTGTTCAGCGCGGTCAGGTCGACCTTCGCGCAGAAGTCGCGGAAGTCCCCAAAGCGGCCCTGCTCCCGACGGGCGGCGACGATCGCCTGGACGACGCCCTCCCCGACGTTGCGGACCGCGGAGAGCCCGAAGCGGATCTCGTCCCCTCTGGGCGTGAAGTCGACGTCGGACTCGTCCACGTCCGGGGGGAGGACGGTCACGCCCATCACGCGGCACTCGTTCAGGTACTGCGGCAGGCGGTCCTTGTTGTTCTTCACCGAGGTGAGGAGGGCGGCCATGTACTCGACCGGGTAGTTCGCCTTCAGCCAGGCGGTCTGATAGGTGATGACGCCGTAGCCGACCGAGTGGCTCTTGTTGAAGCCGTAGCCGGCGAACTTCTCGATGAGCGAGAAGAGGTCGCTCGCGAACCGCTCCGCGTACCCCTTCGCCACGGCCCCCTGGACGAAGCGCTCGCGCTCCGCGGCCATCATCTCGGGGATCTTCTTCCCCATCGCCTTCCGGAGGAGGTCGGCCTGGCCCATCGTGTAGCCGGTGATGTCCACGGCCATCCGCAGGACCTGCTCCTGGAAGACGATGATCCCGTAGGTGTCGCCGAGGATCGGCTCGAGGTCCGCGTGGTCGTAGGCGACCGGCCGGCGGCCGTGCTTGCGCTCCGCGTACTCGACGTGCATGCCCTCGCCGAGCGGCCCCGGCCGGTAGAGGGCGTTGAGCGCGACGATGTCGTCGAAGCTGTCAGGCTCCATGAGACGGATGAGCGCCCGCATACCCGGCGACTCGAACTGGAACACGCCGAGGGTGTCGGCGCGGCACAGCATCTCGTAGGTCTTCTCGTCGTCGAACGGGAGATGGTCGACGTCGACGGTCTCCCCCCGGTTCTCACGGATGTGCCGCTCGGTGTCGGTCATCACGGTGAGGTTGCGCAGGCCGAGGAAGTCCATCTTCAGGAGACCGAGATCCTCGACCCCGTGCATCTCGTACTGGGTGACGACCTCACCGTCCTCGGTCTGGAGGATCGGGACGGTGTCGACGAGCGGCTGGGAGCCGATGACGACCGCCGCCGCGTGGATGCCGTGCTGGCGGCGCAGGCCCTCCAGTCCCCTCGCGACGTCGATGACGCGGCGCGAGTCGGGGTCGTCGGCGTAGGCCTGGCGCAGCTCCTCTGACCTCTCGATGGCCTCGGCGATCGTCGCCTCCTGGCCGAGGATCGCCGGCGGCATCGCCTTGCAGAGCCGGTCGCCCAGGCCGTAGGGGCAGCCGAGGACCCGCGCCGCGTCCCGCATGGCCGACTTCGCCTTGATCGTCGCGAAGGTCACGATCTGGGCCACGCGGTCGGCGCCGTAGCGGTCGGCCGCGTAGCGGATCATCTCCCCTCGACGGCGCTCGTCGAAGTCCATGTCGATGTCGGGCATCGACACGCGCTCCGGGTTCAGGAAGCGCTCGAAGATGAGCCCGTGCCGGAGGGGGTCGATCTGGGTGATGCCGGTGCAGTAGGCGACCGCAGATCCCCCGGCCGACCCGCGCGCTGGCCCCACCCGGATCCCCTGCTCCCGGGCGTGCTCGCAGAGGTCGGCGACGATGAGGAAGTACGCGGGAAAGCCCATCTGCTCGATGATCGTGAGCTCGTGCTCGAGCCGCAGCCGCGCCGCCTCCGGGAGCGGGTCTCCGTAGCGCTCGCGGGCGCCGGCGTAGACCTTGGCCGCCAGCTCCTCGGCCTCGCTGCGACCGCCCTCGGTGGGGAACCGCGGCAGGAGGTTGCGGCCGAACTCGATCTCGGCCCCGCACATCTCCGCGATGTCGAGCGTCGCGTCGCAGGCGTCGAGGTGGTCGCGGAACTGCTCGCGCATCTCCCGTGCCGACTTGACGTAGAAGCCCTCGCCGTTGAACTTCAGACGGTTCTCGTCGGAGATCTGCGCCCCGGTCTGGACGCAGAGCAGGGCGTCGTGCGCCTCCCAGTCCCCCGGGCTCGTGTAGTGCGAGTCGTTCGTGACCACGGTCCGCAGGTCGAGCTCGCGGGCGAGCGACACGAGTTCGGGCAGGACCTTGCGCTGCTCCGGCGATCCGTGGTCCATGAGCTCGACGAAGCAGCGCTCGCGCCCGACGAGGTCGGAGAGCTCCCCGAGCGCCCGGCGCGCCCCCTCCCGATCCCCGCGCATGAGCGCCTGGTTCGTCTCCGACCCCAGGCACCCGGAGAGGAGGATGAGTCCCTCCGCGTGCTCGGCGAGGAGCTCCTTGTCGAGCCGCGGCTTGTACCAGAACCCCTCGAGGTACGTCCGCGACGAGAGCTTCATCAGGTTGTGGTAGCCCTCGTCGGTCGCGGCGAGGACAGTGAGGTGGTAGTAGGGCTCCTCCCCCTTGACGCGCGCTGCGCGGTCGAAGCGCGAGCCGGGCGCCTGGTAGGCCTCGAGGCCGTAGATCGGCTTCACCCCGGCCTTCCGGGCCGCTTTCGTGAAGTCGACCGCCCCGAAGAGGACACCGTGGTCGGTGATCGCCACGGCCGGCTGGCCGTCGTCGGCGACGGTCTGGACGAGGTCGGTGACGCGGGTGGCGCCGTCGAGCATCGAGTACTCGGTGTGGACATGGAGGTGGACAAAGCCGTCGCGGAGCTTGTCCGTCCTCACCACTGCGCAAGCCCTCCCTGCTCCACCGCCGGTCAGATCGTCAAAGGACGATGGGGGAAGCGCCGTCCCGTCGCTACCCGGTTGTCCACAGGCGTGGTCTCCACAGATTGTGGGAAACTCACACCGCTGTCATTCCACTCCGGGACGATACCAACGCCGCCACCCGACGGCACCGATCCCGTGCGACGGGGTGGCGTGCGTGCGGGGAGCGGGCGCCGTCAGCGCAGTGCGCCCACGGTGACCGTGTCGCGGTCCTCGGGGAGCAGGCCGTGGAACGTCGCTGCCTCCGGGTCGGTGCCCGGCGGTGCGAGGTCGACGAGACGGAGCCCCTCCCCCTCGCCGAGCGCTCGGAGCGTGGCGACCGGTGCGCGGACGACGACCGCGAACACGGTCCCCGTCCCGGCCTCGAGCTGTGCCCGCGCCTCGGCGAGCCGGTCGAGGTCGGTGCGGTAGGTCTCCTCGAAGTCCTCCTCCTCCACCGTCCCCGACTCGAGGAGTTCCCTGATCGCGGCTTCCTCGTCGGCGAGCCGGTCCCGTTCGGTGTCGACCGCCCGGCCGACGGTCTCGATGAGATCGCCGTCAGCCGCGACGACGAGCGGCTGCTGCGCTGCCGCCGGGACGCGGATCTGCACCTCGAGGACGGACATGCCGTCAGCGGCCAGCGCGGCTGC
>JBOHEE010000517.1:0-10484 GCA_050700895.1 Nitriliruptorales bacterium
CTTCTGGCCCGCCGTCGGACGGTCGACGGTGGCGGTCCTGGAGGACGCCGGCTTCCGGGTCGCGATCCCGGACGGGCCGCTCTGCTGCGGCCGGCCGCTGTACGACTTCGGCTTCCTCGACCGCGCCGACCGCTACCTCGGGACGCTCCTCGACCGCCTCGCCCCCGACGCCGCCGCGGGCGTCCCGATCGTCGGCGTGGAGCCGAGCTGCGTCGCGGTGCTCCGCGACGAGCTCCCGAAGCTCCGCCCCGACGACCCCCGCGCGAGGCAGGTCGCGGGCGGCACGCACACCCTCGCCGAGTTCCTCCTCGACGTCGCCGGCCACGAGCTCCCGCGCCTCGAGCGCCGCGCCATCGTCCACGGGCACTGCCACCAGAAGGGCTCGATCGGCATGGAGGCGGACTTCCGCGCGTTCGACCGGATGGGCCTCGACTTCACCGAGCTCGACGCGAGCTGCTGCGGGCTCGCGGGCTCGTTCGGCTTCGAGGCGGGGGAGAAGTACGAGGTCTCGGTCGCGATGGGCGAGACGCGGCTCCTCCCCGCAGTCCGCGCCGCCGACGCGACGACGCTCATCGTGGCCGACGGCTTCAGCTGCCGGACCCAGATCGAGCACCTGCAGCGGTTGAACGGCCCCGGACCGGCGGGCCACCGGCGTGCCCTCCACCTCGCCCAGCTCATTCTGATGGCGCGGGAGCACGGGCCCGACGGGGTCGCCCGCCGCCTCCTCCCGGAGCAGCCCTACGTCGAGGACGCCACCGACGCGTCGTAGACGAGGTCAGGGTCGACCGTTCCCGGTCTTCTGACCGCTGGACGTTCGCAGTCGACCGGAGCATGATGGCAGAGGTCATCGCTCTCGTCGCCTGCGATGCCTCTAGGGGGAAGAGACACGATGGAGCAGAACGTCGCGACCCACAGCCCGCCGCTCACCGAGGACCACCTCGTCGAGCTCCGGCGGCGCCTCGTCCGGTCGGCCCACCTCTTCGAGCGTCCGGACGACTACGTCGCCGGGGTCGAGGACACGCTGACCTGGGTGAAGCTGCTGCTGGACCGCGAGGGGCGCCTCGACCTCGAGCTGCCGCCCTATCCGGAGCGCGCCCGGAACATGCTCTGACGGCTGGTCGGGTGCGGCCCGGTCCCGCTCGTCCACTACCGGCGGCGGCGGGAGCGGCCGACCCTCGGCGAGGTCGGCATCGGGCCCTTCGGCATCGGGAGCTGGCTGTCGCCGAGCGCGGCCAGCCGCGTGTCGAGCTCCGTGATCTGCTTGCGTCGCAGCTTGCCCGGCAGCTTCACGAGCGTCGTGCGGAGGCGTCGGAGCGGGACCTGGTCCTTCCCCTCTCCGACGCTGATCTCGTGGATCGGCACGCCCTCTCCCACCACACGGCTCAGCCGGCGCTTCTCCTGCTGGAGCATCGACTTGACGCGAGCCGGAGACCCCTCGCCGACGAGCACGACCCCCGAGCGTCCCACCACGCGGTGGACGAGGTCCTGCTTGCGGGTCACCGCCACCGCGGGCGTCAGGAGCCACCGCCCGCGCATCGACTGGATGATCGCCGCGGCGGCGCCCGGCCTCCCCTCGATCGCCTCGAGCTGGACCTTCTGGGCGCGGCGCCCGAGGACCATGATGGCGCCGAGCGGCGCGAGCGCGGCCCCGGCGACGATGCCGAACAGGGGGGCGTCGAGCAGCACGCCGACGACGACGGGAACGACGAGCAGGGCGGCGGCGGCGCCGATCATGACCGGGAGCAGCCGGGGATCGGCCGCGCGCGTCTGCTCGAAGACGGTTCGGATCTGCTGGAGGCGGTTCATGCGCCTGTTCCGGACGGCTTCAGGGGACCGTGCGGCGCAGGGTAGTCCGCTGGTCGCGCGGCCAGTGCCGGCGGTCGTCCCGCCTGCGGTGGGACGGCAGCCTGTCGGGGACAGCATCCGAGGGGGGCCGGCCCATCCTTCCATCGCGCTCGATCCGGCTGGCGCTGGTCGGCCGGGAGACGCTCGTCACCGGGAGCCTCGCCGCCGCGCTCGGCGATCTGCTCGGGCGGGTGGCGCAGGTCGTCGGGACGGCCACGGACGCCCGGGACGCCTCGGACCTCGTCCGGCGGACGCGCCCCGACGTGCTGCTCGTCGACGGGGACGGGCTCGGCGACGGCGTCCTCGCCCGGCTCCGGCGCGATCATCCGGACGTCCGCATCCTCGGCATCGTCGACGACGGGGAGACGGACGCGGTCCGGCGGGCGCTGCTGGCAGGGATGGACGGCGTCGTTCCGAGGAGCACCGACCCGGACGAGCTCGGCGGGCCGCTCCTGTCGGTGGCCGACGGCTGGTTCGTCCTCCCGGCGACTGCCGCCCGCGAGCTCATCGGCCGGTTGCGTCTCCCCGATCCGACAGTGCTGGGGAAGCTCGACGACGAGGAACGCGAGATCTGGGCGCGGCTCGCCGCCGGCGAGCACGACAGGGACCTCGCCCGGAGGTTCCACGTCTCGACGCGGACGATGAAGCGGCGCGTGGCCGCGCTCTTCCGCAAGCTCGGCGTCGACGGTCGCGTCCAGGCCGCGGAGCTCGCCGGCCGCTGCGGCGTCCGCCGTCCCGACCGCGACGACGATCGACACACGGACGGACGACCGGGCGGTCCCGCGCCGAGCCTGTGATGCTCTGACGAGTCGGGAGTCGATGGGGGCGAGAGTGGACGACGGTGGCCCGTTCGCAATGTTGAAGCGGTGGCCGGTTCTCCGCCAGATCCAGGAGCGCGACCTGCTCGGGCTGGGCGTGACCGCGAGGTCCCGCGAGACGTCCGAGCTGCGGGCGCGGACCCGCGACGCCGACACCGTGGCGCGCTCGATCTGTCCGTACTGCGGCGTCGGCTGCGGCCAGCTGCTCTACGCCAAGGACGGCGAGCTCATCGACATCGAGGGCGACCCCGACTCGCCCGTGTCGCGGGGGAAGCTCTGCCCGAAGGGCGCGGCCACCTTCCAGCTCGTCACCGGCTCCCACCGGGTGAAGACCGCGCTCCACCGCCGGCCCGGGGGCACCGAGTGGGAGGAGATCGACCAGGAACGGGCGATGGGAATGATCGCCGAGCGGGTGAAGCGCGCCCGGGACGAGAACTGGGAGGGCGAGGACCCCGACGGGCGCCCGCTGCGGCGCACGCTCGCCTTCGCGCACCTCGGCGGCGCGACCCTCGACAACGAGGAGAACTACCTCATCAAGAAGCTGTTCACCGCGCTCGGGGCGATCCAGATCGAGAACCAGGCCCGCATATGACACAGCTCCACGGTGCCCGGTCTGGGCACCTCCTTCGGCCGCGGCGGGGCGACCACCTTCCAGCAGGACCTCGCGAACGCCGACTGCATCGTCATCGAGGGCTCGAACATGGCCGAGTGCCATCCGGTCGGCTTCCAGTGGGTCATGGAGGCGAAGCGGCGGGGCGCGACGATCATCCACGTCGACCCCCGGTTCACGCGGACGAGCGCGATGGCCGACATCCACGTGCCGATCCGTGCCGGCAGCGACATCGCCTTCCTCGGCGGGATCATCAACCACGTCATCGAGAACGACCGCTGGTTCCACGAGTACGTCAGGCACTACACGAACGCCCCGGTCATCGTGAGCGAGGACTTCGCCGACACCGAGGACCTCGACGGGCTCTTCAGCGGCTGGGACGCGGAGCGGGGGCGGTACGACCCCACGAGCTGGAGGTACGAGGACACGGAGGTCGCGCCGGCGGCGGGACAGCGGGAGCTGTTCGCCGGTTCCCCCGAGGCCGGTCGCGGCCGTGAGGTGACCCAGCAGCGAACCGACGACTCCCTGCAGGATCCGCGCTGCGTCTTCCAGATCGTGAAACGCCACTTCTCGCGCTACACGCCCGAGGTCGTGAGCGAGACCTGCGGCATCGACGAGGACCTCTTCCTGCGCGTCGCCGAAGCGCTCTGCGAGAACTCCGGCCGCGAGCGCACCTCGGCGTTCTGCTACGCGGTCGGCTGGACGCAGCACTCCATCGGGGTGCAGATGATCCGCACCGCCTCGGTCCTCCAGCTCCTCCTCGGCAACATCGGCCGGCCCGGCGGTGGGATCCTCGCCCTCCGCGGGCACGCGTCGATCCAGGGCTCCACCGACATCCCGACCCTCTACAACCTCCTGCCCGGCTACCTGCCGATGCCGCACGCGACCCACGACGCCACGCTCGAGGACTACCTCAAGTTCAACGAGTCCGCGTCGGGGTGGTGGAGCAACCTCCCGAAGTACATGGTGTCGCTGCTGAAGGCCTGGTTCGGCGAGCACGCGAGCGAGGAGAACGCCTACGCCTACGACCACCTGCCGGTGCAGAGCGGCGACCACTCGCACATGACGACGGTCGCGGCGATGCGGGACGGTGCTGTGAAGGGCTACTTCATCATGGGGGAGAACCCGGTGGTCGGCTCCATGCACGGGGCGCTCCACCGCGCGGCCGCCCGGGAGCTCGAGTGGTGCGTCGTGCGCGACTTCGCCCCGACCGAGTCGGCCGAGTTCTGGCGCCTCGGCCCCGAGTTCGACCGTGGCGAGGTCCGCCCGGAGGACGTCGACACCGAGGTGTTCTTCCTCCCGGCCGCGGCCCACTCGGAGAAGGACGGGACGTTCACGAACACGCAGCGGCTGCTCCAGTGGCACGAGCGCGCGATCGACCCGCCCGGCGACTGCCGCAGCGAGCTGTGGTTCATGTACCAGCTCGGCAGGCGCGTGAAGGGGCTCTACGCGGACTCCCACGACCCGAGGGATCGCCCCATCCGCCACCTCACCTGGGACTACCCCGAGATCGAGCACGGCGAGCCGGACCCGGAGGCGGTCTACCGCGAGATCAACGGCTACGTCGTCGAGTCCGGGGAACCGCTGTCGAGCTTCCAGGAGGCGGAGCGCGACGGTTCGACCGCGATCGGCTGCTGGATCTACACCGGCTGCTACGCCGACGGGGTGATCCAGGCCGCGCGGCGCAGGTCGTGGAAGGACCAGGACTGGGTCGCCCCCGAGTGGGCCTGGGCCTGGCCGGACAACCGCCGCATCCTCTACAACCGCGCCGCCGCCGACCCCGAGGGACGGCCCTGGTCGGAGCGCAAGAAGTACGTCTGGTGGGACGAGGAGGAGGAGTCGTGGAGCGGCTTCGACTCCGTCGACTTCATCAGCGGCCGCCCCCCCGGCTACCACCCGGAGGAGGGCGCGACGGGCATCGACACGATCGCCGGCGACAGCCCCTTCATCATGCAGGCCGACGGCAAGGGCTGGCTCTACGTCCCGACGGGGCTGCTCGACGGCCCGCTGCCGGCGCACTACGAGCCGCAGGAGTCGGTGATCGAGAACCCGCTCTACGGCCAGCAGTGCAACCCGGCGCGCATGGAGTGGGAGCGGCCGGACAACCCCTACCACCGCGCCTTCGACGACGAGCGCTTCCCCTACGTGCTCACGACGTACCGCCTCACCGAGCACCACACCGCCGGCGGGATGAGCCGCTGGGTCGCCTGGCTGTCGGAGCTGCAGCCGGAGCTCTTCTGCGAGATCTCCCCGCAGCTCGCCGCCGAGAGGGAGGTTCAGAACGGCGGCTGGGTCACGATCACGACCGCACGCGGCGAGATCGAGTGCCGGGCGCTCGTCACCCCC
The DNA here is from genome assembly GCA_050700895.1 of Nitriliruptorales bacterium. Taxonomy (GTDB): domain Bacteria; phylum Actinomycetota; class Nitriliruptoria; order Nitriliruptorales; family JAHWKO01; genus JBOHEE01. Next base: position 5,620 of record JBOHEE010000517.1, read on the forward strand.
CGGGTGACGCCCCTCCAGATCGGCAAGAAGGGCAACCGGCGCACCGTCCACCAGATCGGGCTGCCGTACCACTGGGGCTACGTCGGGCTCGTGACCGGCGACGTCGTGAACGAGCTCATCGGGTTCGTCGCGGACCCGAACGTCTCGATCCAGGAGAGCAAGTGCCTCACCGCCGACCTGCAGGCGGGCCGGCGCAGCCGCAAGCGGCGGGTCGTCACGAGCGGACCGCTCGTCGAGGCGGACGAGCGGCCGCACGAGGACCGCGACCTCGGTGCGGTCCGCCGTCGGCCGCGAGGCGAACACGGCATCCGGTCGGGCCAGAACCAGCGGACCGAGGAGACCTGATGGCCTCCACGGAGCTCCCGCAGGGCCCTCTCCCGCCCGAGCGCGAGCGCACGCTCGAGGAGCAGCAGACGCCGGCCTACGGGCCGGGCCCGAAGGGGTTCTTCACCGACACGACGGTCTGCATCGGCTGCAAGGCCTGCGAGGTCGCGTGCAAGGAGTGGAACCAGCTCCCCGACGACGGCTTCTTGTTCACCGCGATGAGCTACGACAACACCGTGGACCTCGGCGCGTCCACGTGGCGACACGTGTCGTTCATCGAGCGGCCGGTGCCGCTGTCCGGCCAGGAGACGGGCCTGGGCGACTTCTCGTGGCTGCTCATGTCGGACGTCTGCAAGCACTGCCAGCGTGCCGGCTGCCTCGAGGCCTGCCCGACCGGGGCGATCATCCGCACCGAGTTCGACAGCGTCTACATCCAGCCCGACGTCTGCAACGGCTGCGGGTACTGCATCCCGGCCTGCCCGTTCGGCGTCGTCGACCGCCGCGAGGACGACGGGCGGGCCTGGAAGTGCACCCTGTGCTACGACCGGCTCGGCGACGGCATGGAACCGGCCTGCGCGAAGGCCTGCCCGACCGACTCGATCCTCTTCGGTGACCTCGACGAGCTGCGCGCGATCGCCCAGCAGCGCGTCCGCACGCTCCACGAGCGTGGCGTCACCGAGGCCTACCTCTACGGTGCCGACGCCGCGAACCAGCCCGGGACCGAGGGGCTGAACGCCTTCTTCCTGCTCGTCGACCAGCCCGAGGTGTACAACCTCCCTCCCGACCCGGTCGTGCCGACGAAGAAGGTCCGGGCCTCGTGGACGTCGGTCGCGGCCGGGACGGTCGGGATGCTGGCCGCGGGCGTCGTCTCCGTGCTCGCGAGCGCGAGGGCGGGGCGGTCATGAGCGACCGGGACCCTGTCGACGTCTGGTCGGCGCTCCCCGAGGCCATGCTCGACGGCGAGGGTCCCACCTACTACGACCGCCCGGCGATCAAGGAGCCGGTGTGGATCTGGTCGGTCCCGGCGTACTTCTACGTCGGCGGCTCGGCCGGGGCGGCCGCGCTCCTCGGCGCGGTCGCGACCGGGGCGAGCGACCTCGACGACGTCGAGCGGTACGGCCGCTGGATCGCGGCGATCGGGACGACGGTGGGGACCGGGTTCCTCATCATCGACCTCGGGCGGCCCGAGCGGTTCCTCAACATGCTGCGGGTCTTCCGCCCCACCTCGCCGATGAGCCTCGGCTCGTGGCTGCTCGCCGCCACCTCCGGCGCCGCGGTGGTCGCGGCGGCGACCCGGCGGCACGACGGGGCGATCGGCGCCATGGGCGATCTCGCGGGCGTCGCGGCCGGGGCGTTCGGGGCGCCGCTCGCCGGCTACACCGGGGTGCTGATCGCGAACACGGCGGTGCCCGCGTGGCAAGGGGCGCGTAGGACCCTGCCGCTGCTCTTCACGGCGTCCGGCATCGCGGGCGCGGCCTCGCTGCTCGAGCTGCTGCCCCTCGGGGACCGGGGTGCGGCGACGGTGCGCTGGTACGGGGCGATCGGGGCGGCCGGGGAGCTGGCGGCTGGCGAGGCGCTCACCCGGGAGGTCGGTCAGGTCGACGGCGTCGCCGAGCCGTACCACGACGGTGTCTCCGGCACGCTGTGGAAGGTCGCGAAGGGGGCGACGGCCGCGAGCCTCCTGCTCCGGCTGCTCCCCGGCGCCGGGCGCCGGACCCGCTTCCTCTCCGGCCTTCTCGGAACGGTCGGGGCGGTGTCCCTCCGCTTCGCGGTCTTCCACGCCGGCAAGCGCTCGGCCCGCGACCCCCGGGCGACCTTCCGCCGGCAGCGCGCCGGCTACGGCGGTGCGGAGGTCACCGAGACCGCCGCCGTCACCGGCCCGGACCGCCGCGCCCTCGACTGAAGAACCCACTTGCGTGCGTGTCTGTGCGCACCTGTCGAGCAGAGATGCGCACGCGACTGGTGGTCAGGCGGGGGTGAGCTCGATCGGGAGCTCGCGCACGCCCCGGAAGATCAGCGAGCGGATGCGGTCGAGGTCGTCGGTGGCGACCTCGAACTGGGCGACGCGGGCGGCGAACCGCGCGAACGCCTCCTCCAGCTCCACCGAGGCGAGCCCCTCGCCGACGCAGTAGTGGATACCCGCTCCGAACGAGACGTGGGGGTTCCTCTCGCGACCCAGGTCGAGCCGGTCCGGCTCGGCGAACACCTCCGGATCGCGGTTCGCGGAGCCGAACAGCAGCCCCACCTTCGTCCCCCTCTCCAACGCGACGCCGTCCCAGTCGACGTCGTCGAGGATCCAGCGCTCGAACATCTGGAGGGGGGCGTCGTAGCGGAGCAGCTCCGCCGCCGCCGTGCGCTTCGTCCCGTCGGGGTCCCGACGGAGCCGCTGGAACTCGTCGCGGTTGGCGGCGAGCGCGAGCAGCCCGTTGCCGACCGCGTGGACGGTGGCCTCGTGCCCGGCGTTGAGGGACAGGATCGTGGTGTTGACGATGTCCTGCTCGGACAGGGTCTCGCCCTCGACCTCGACCTGGAGCATGGCGCTGATGAGGTCGTCGCCTCGCTCGGCGCGGCGCAGGTCGAGCAGGCCCCGCACGTACCCGGTGAAGTCGATGATCGCCTGCTCGCCCGCCCGGCCCTCCTCGTCGGCGACCTCCGTGTCGAACAGCCGCACGATCGCGTGCGACCAGTCGATCAGCTGCTGGCGGTCGTCGCCTTCGGGGATCCCGAGGAGGTCGGTGATCATCGCGACCGGGATGGGGACGCCGTAGGCCGCGATCGCGTCCACGGCGCGTTCGTCGAGCATGCGGTCGAGCGCACGGTCCGCCGTCTCGCGGATCGCGGCGCGGTAGCTCTCCGATGCCCGCCGCGTGAACGCCTTGTTGACGAGCCCGCGCAGCCTCGTGTGCTGCGGCGGCTCCAGATCGATGAAGCCGCCGCGGATCGTCGCGGTCCACCCCGGGTACTGCGGCGGATAGATGCGGCGGTAGAGGTCGGGGTCGACCTCGCGCTCGACGTCGAGCGCGTGGCGGACGTCGCGGCCGAACCGCCGGTCGCGCAGGATGGCGTTGACGTCCTCCCACCGGGTGAAGAAGTGGAGGCCCCAGTTGCCGTCGTGGAAGACGGGAGACCGTTCCCGCAACGCGGCGTACGTCGGGTAGGGGTCGTTCAGGAACGCGGGGTCGTAGGCGTCGAAAGCGACCGCTGCTCCAGTCACACCGTTCCCTTCAGCTCGCTTCCGCCGGCGGTTCGGGGAGGGTGTCGCGGACGCGGGCGGCGGCGTCCGCAATCGCCTGGAGGCGGTCCGTTCCGCGGCTGCTCCCGACCGCGAGTCCGACGAGGAACGTCGACAGCGGGGCGTGCTTGCGTTCGCTGCCGTGGGCGACGTCCCGTGCGAGGTCGAGCAGCAGCGTGACCTCCTCGTCCGTCAGCGGCGTCTCGCTGAGCGCCTCGGCCAGTCGCGCCAGTGACTCGGACATCCACGCCCCTTCGGCCCCCGGGTTGGAAAGACCCGATGCTAGTTTCAGGCGGATGGGGTTGGGCATGCGGCGTCCAGGGACGCGGACTCGGGTTCGCCTCTCCGCCTACCGCGACGGGGAGGCGAAGGACCGCGTCGACACCCTCGCGACCGAGGAACCGCTCGAGATCCGGGTCCTCTCCGACGGCACGGTGTCCACGGCCGCGGTCACGATGCGGACCCCGGGTGCGGACTTCGAGCTCGCTGCGGGGTTCCTCCACGGCGAGGGCATCGTCGGAGGACCCGGCGACCTCCAGGCGATCTCGTACTGCGTCGACCCCGACGTCGACGAGGAGCAGCGCTACAACATCGTGAACGTGGCGCTCGCCGGCAGCCACGCGGACGTCGGACGCCTCGAGCGGCACTTCACGATGACGAGCGCCTGCGGGGTCTGCGGCAAGGCGAGCCTCGACGCCCTCGAGCTCCGCGGCATCCCGCCCGTGGTCTCCGACGTCACCGTCGACACGGCGACGCTGTCCGCCCTCCCGGAACGGCTGAGCGCCGCGCAGACCATCTTCGAGCGCACCGGAGGCCTCCACGCCGCAGGGCTCTTCACCCCGGACGGCGAACTCGTCGCCGTCCGCGAGGACGTCGGCCGGCACAACGCCCTCGACAAGCTGATCGGGTGGGCCCTGCTCGACGCTCGGCTGCCGCTCTCGGACGCGGTCGTCCTCGTGAGCGGACGGGCGTCGTTCGAGCTGCTCCAGAAGTCGGTCGCGGCGGGCGTCCCGGTCGTGTGCGCGGTCTCCGCGCCGAGCTCGCTCGCTGTCGACGTCGCGGAACGGTTCGGGGCGACGCTCGTCGGCTTCCTCCGCGGACGCCGCTTCAACGTCTACACGAACGCGGACCGGGTCCGTCTCTGATGCGGTCGGGGGACCACGCCTCGCGTCCAAGGAGAGACTTGGAGAGGCCGCTCGACCTCTTGATTCCCCCGAACCCCTCTCGGCTCCGGCTATCCAGTCGGGGGACCACGCCTCGCGTCCAAGGAGAGACTTGGAGAGGCCGCTCGACCTCTTGAGTCCCCCGA
>JBOHEE010000518.1:0-2915 GCA_050700895.1 Nitriliruptorales bacterium
CCTCGCCCCTGCACGGCGCATCGCGACGCCGCTCGTGACCGTCGCGCTCCTCGCGGAGGCCGGCTCCGGGCACGCCGCCTCCAACCCGTGGCCGTGGCTGGCGGTCCCGGCCTTCGCCGCGCACCTCGCCGCGGTCGGCCTCCAACGGCTTCGCCCGCGTCGCCATCGGCGAGCAGGGCTACCTCCGCAAGACCGCCGACGATCCCTGGACCGCCTACGACTGGGCCGACCCCCGGCTTCTCCTGGCCGGACGGCTTCTACGACGCCTTCTGGGGCGACCCGGCCGCCGTCCGTCGCCTCGGCAGCGCCACCGTCGACGGCGTCGACACCGACGTCATCGGCTTCGTGCTGCCCGACTACCCGGCCTGGTTCCGCCTCTGGATCGGCCCCGACCGTCGGGTCCGCCGCATGCAGATGCTCGCCGACGCTCACGTCATGATCCAGACCTTCCGCGCCTACGACCAGCCCCTGAACGTCCAACCCCCGACCGGAGGAGGGACAACATGATCACCGACCGCGCACGGAACGTGCCCGCGCACGGCCGTTCACGGCGACCGCCCTCGCGCTCCTGGCCGCGCTGCTGCTCGCCGCTTGCTGCGGCGGGAGCGGCGCCGCCGACGGCGGTGGGCTGACCTTCGAGGCGACCGAGTTCGACTTCGACCCCGCGACCGCCACCGCGGACGCCGGGGAGGTGAGCATCACCATCGACAACCAGGGCGAGGTCCGGCACACCTGGACCATCGAAGGGATGGAGAGCGACGTCATGCTCGACGCGAACTCGGGCCAGACCGACAGCGGCACCGTCGACCTCGAGCCCGGCACCTACACCTTCTACTGCGACGTGCCCGGCCACCGCGAGGCCGGCATGGAGGGCACCCTGACCGTCGAGCGGTCGTGACGCTGGTCTTCGGCCTGCTCGCAGCCACTGCTGCGATCGGTGTGACGATGGCGTGGCGGCATCTGCGGCGCCAGCCGGTGCCGCTGCCGGCGGCAGTGGCGCACGGCGCGTTCGCCGTGACAGGGTTCCTCACCTTCACCGTGATCCTCGTGGTCGGGGTCGGCATCACCCCGATGGCCGTGCTGGCCTACGCCGCCATGCTCGTCGCCGGCATCCTGGGGGTCGTCCTGATCACCTGGCACCTGTCGGGCGACGGACGCCACCCCACCGCCCTGGTGGCTGCCCACGCGGCCCTCGGCCTCCTCGTCGTGCTGCTGCTCGTCGCCGCAGTCCGCTGAGACGAACAAGCACGGGGCGAGGCCGACGACGGGGTGAGCCCGACGACGAGGCTCGGTTCGAGGCCCCCGGACGTCGGCGATCGCCGCGTGAGCCTGCTGGACCCTGCCGCGACCGCAGCCGTGACGAGCAGTCCGGCAGGGTGACGAGGGCGGCGTACTCGCTCAACACTCGCCATGGCGGATGCGCAGGTCGCGTAGTAGTGACGGAGATCGTGCGGGGACGGGTCGACGGGAAGGCCGGCGACCTTCACGCCCTCTTGAAGATCCGCTCGAGCCGCTGACGCCGGAACGGTTGACCGTCCTCCTCCGCGAACACGAGCTCGACCGTCTGCGTCGCGTCGTCGGCTTCCCTGTCGTCCTCTTGGTTGACATGACTCCTCCTTGGCTTCCAAGGCTAGGAGCCTCCATCAGACCCAGGGTGGATCAACCCTTTATGGCATGCCACGCCGGGCCACGAGGTATGCGCCGACGCTTGCGACCACGAGCCCAGCGCCCACAACGATGAACGGAGTCGGTGGGACGCCCCGACATGACGATGTGGTCGCCATGTCCGCTTCAGAACAGGCTGGCGGCGGCCCGACGTTGTTGACCCCGGCAATCAACGCGAGTGCGCCAACCCCGGCCAGCAGGCCGAGCGCTTCCGGCCAGCCCCGGCCACGTCGTATCGCGATCACGGCGATGGCGACCGAAATGAGTCCCAAAGCCCCGAACGGGATGACCGTGACCAGCGCGAACAGACCGACCATGCCAGCGATCGTCCAGAGAGCGAACCACCGCAGGGAACGCACCCAACGCACTCGAGCGCCTCTTCTGGCCATGGTCGGTTCGTTGGAGAGTTCCATGGACGCTGGCGAGACTCCTGCTTCGACTGAACAGCGTCCAGGACGCGGCTACTCCCCGACGAGCCCGTCGACGGACTCCCGGAGGAGGTCGGCATGGCCGTTGTGCCGCGCGTACTCCTCGATCATGTGGACCAGGATCCAGCGGAGGCTGAGCAACCCGCCCAGCGTCATCGACGTGGGAGCGAGCTCGGCCCGGAGGCCGGCCGGGTCGAGTCCCGAGCACTTCCAGGCCAGCGTCGCGCGCTGATAGTCGAGGAAGCCCAGGAGGGTGGCGATCTCGTCGCCAGCGAGAGGAGGTTCCGGACGCCCGTGCTCGTCAATCTCGGTCATGGCGGACAACCCTGATGCCGCGTCGCCGAACGACTACTTCTGGCCGGGGAGGAGGTCTTCCTCCGACTCGTCCCACACCGGGGTGCTCTTGGCGTTCTCGACGTTGAAGCCGTAGTCGAACACGAGGCTGCCCCCGTAGGTCGCGCCGTAGGAGACGAGGAGGCCGGCGAGCACGGTCAGCGTCGTGACCGCGAGCGAGGGGGCGGGGGCCTCGTACCTGCCGAGGCGCAGCACGATGTCGACGACCACGATCACCGTGACGGTCAGCATCACGGCCATGTGCCAGTTCGCGGTGCGCCATGCCTGCGTCCCGGCCGGCGTCGACGTCCACCAGTCCCAGAACCCGGTGAGCGCTGCCGCGAGCGAGACGACGAAGCCGGCGACCAGCACCCAGGTCGCGGCGCGGTAGGCGTCGACGGCCACGAGCTCCCAGCGGTCGGAGGCCAGGTACGCGAAGAGGTCGAACGCGGCCGCGAGCACGTAGGCGGCGATGGGGAAGTCCGTGAG
>JBOHEE010000519.1:0-3515 GCA_050700895.1 Nitriliruptorales bacterium
TTGCCGTACTCGTAGAGGATGCGCAGCGGGTCCTCCACGAACTCGCCGCCCTTGGCCAGATCCTTCGCGCGCTGCGCCACGTCGGCGGACACGACGAACTCGTCCCGGCCGCCCTGCGGGTCGGTGAACGCCCGGATCGCGTCGCGGAAGTCCTCCACGTCGTCGGCAGGCACGTCCACGTACTTGAGGCGTGGCTCTCCGCCGCCCTGGCGGGCGTAGGCGAGAGCCTTCTCCCTGTCGGAGGTGAAGTAGCGGCCCCGACGGGCTGCCACCTGTTCCGGCAGGTCCACGGCCACCTGCCGCCCGTACGAACCGCGGTACAGGCGCACGTGGCCTTTCGGCACGGGGGGCTCGTCGAGGGCACCGGACGCCTGACGCGTGTTTACCTCGAACGGGCTGAGACGCCGCCAGCCGGTAATACGGGCCTTGCCGCCCTCTTCGGTGAGCTGCGGCACCCAGAACTGGCGGGCCTGCTTCGTCGGGTCGTGGCCTCCGACGCCGCCGCCGCGGCGGGCGGACGGGCGCACCGGCTTCTTCGCCTGACGGGCGAGACGCGCCTCCTCGTTGAGGATGAGCGGCACGTACTCGTCCAGCCTGCCGATGTTCACGCCGGAAGCGAGCAGCCGCTCGTGGATCTGCTCCAGGTAGTCGTGAGCGAGTAGCGCCGAGGCCACGCCTGCCCGCTGCGACTCGTCCAGCGCTTCCAGCGGGTCCGGGCCGGTCAGACCGGACGCCGTGACCTCCCCAGAGATCGGGTCGGCCGTGTAGCCGGACCGGCGCAGCTCCGTGATGCGCTGCGGGTCGTTGAACCACTCGGTCATCGTCCGACGGGCAACCTCTTGGTCGGGCGCGAGATTCACGAAGCGGCTCATCGTGCCGACCGTGTCCGCCGTGTCCTTGTGGAGGTTCTTGCCGAGACGGCCCGCATCCACCCGGGCACGACGGACGGCCGCGTACTGCGAGAAGGTGGCGTTGGGCAGGTCGTCCAGTAGGTCACCGGAACTTCGCAGCAGGCCGCCGATGACCTCGCCGTAGAGGCGCGAGTCGGCGGCTCCGCCCAGCTTCGCGGCCACCTCGCTCACCACCTTCGACGTGCGGATGCGGTTGCGGACCCGCTGGGCGGAGCGGACGAAGGACTCGGCACCCTCCTCCCCGAGCACCTTGGCGAGCAGGTCCCCGCCGCCGATGCCGCGGGTGAACGGCGTCTTCACGCCGCCCTCGAGCGTCTTCCTGGCGAACGGGGCGCGGATGTTGAGTCCGCCCTGAACGTCGCGGGGAAGGCGCTTGAAGAGTTCCTCGCCCTGCTTGGGGAGCTCGCGCTTGAGCCACGCCTTGAGGCCGGTTGCGCCGCCCTGGACGTACTGCTCGGCCAGCGCCCCAGCGAACTCCTGCTGACCGATGAGGCGCTTCCAGGCGGCCTCGTCGGTGACGATGCGAGGCTTGGCGAGAGCGTCCTTCGCGAAGCGCTCTGCGGCCTTGCCGCCGTGCGTGCGACGGATGACCTCGACAGCACGTTCGGGCGTGGAGCGCTTCGCGAATCGCTCTACGACGTTCTCGGGGAGATCCTTCGCGAGTCCGCGGCCGACCGACTCGACCACCTCCGCCCCGGCACGCTTGCCGACCGCAGCCCCACCGAACGTCACGTAGGTGAGAGGGTCGGTGACCACGTCCCCGAGGAACGCGGCGACGCCCTTCGCGCCCCGCTCGAGGATCGAGTCGTCCTCGTCGGTCTGGAGGGCCTGCGTGTCGCCGAAGCCTGCGCGGCGGTCCAACTGCTCGCGGAAGTCGCGGAACGACGCGTCGCCGCCGCCGCCGACGAGGTCAGCGAGCTCGTGGCCGGCGGAGAACAGGAAGGCGCGCGGGTAGTCCAGCGCGCGGGAGGCGCGGGTCAGGAGTCCCGGAGCCGCCTCGCCCGTTTCTTCCAGCCCAAGGGCCTGCGCCTCACCCTGCTTGTTGCCGTAGGCGACGCGGGCGCGGGCGAGCACGTCGTCAGGCGAACCCTGCTCGAAGGGACTCTTGCGGCGGCTGCCGCTGGCGTAGCGGTTCCACGTGCGCGAACTGCGGGACGCGCCGCCCCCTGCCGCCAACCAGGCGTCCAGAGCACCCACCGGCTAACCGCCGAGGGCTTCGGCCACCTGCTGCGCCTCGGGGCCGAACAGTCCCGCACGGGCGGCACCGATCGAAACCGGGTTGGCAGATAGCCATTCGGCCCACTCAATCGGGGACTGCGGGTCTCCGCCGCCGCCGAGCTCGCCTTGGAGGGCGAAGCCGCGGCGGGCGTCCTCGAACTCGTCGCGACGGTCCGCAGCCCGCTCCGTCTCGCGGGTGCGGCGATCCTCGAGCAGGCCCGCCTCGGTGAGCGCAAGCTCAAGGGAACGGTCCTCCAAGTCGAACTGGCGGCCCATGCGGGCACTCTCGAGGCCGAGGAGAGCGTCGCGGTAGGCGGCACGCTCGCCCGCCTGACGGTCGCCGACCCGGCGCTGATGATCCGTGATCGCACCGGCACGCAGGCCGGTCGCGAGGCGCTGGAGGTCGCCCTGCTGCGCGGCACCCTCACCGGCCATCGCCTCCCCGAGGAAGGCCACGTCGGCGGCGGAGATGTCGCCCAACTGCTGCGTGAGCGCCTGCTGGGTGGCAGCGTCCGACTCGAGGAGGGGCAGGAAGTCGGTGGCGTCGCCGGAGACGGGGGCGGCCTCCACTCCGAGACCCGTGTCGGAGAACTGCGACACGGCGTCCGAGACGTTGCCGCGCACACGGTCGGCGGCACCGCGGAAGATGTCTCCGACCTGCTGGCCTTCGGCTGCGGCCGTCTCGCGCATCCCCGTAGAGCGCTCGCGGGCGCCGGCGACGGCCTTCCCGTACTCGTTGGCGATGACCTGCTTCGCGGCCTTCGACTGCTCCTCGAGGTCTCCGAGGACGAAGGCGAGCTGGGCCTGCTCTTCGGGGGTCTCCGCGAACTGGAACATCTCCGAGAGACGACCCTTGGCGGCCTCGAACTGGCTGTCGATGGCGCCGATCGACGCGGCGAACCGCTCGTCCAACCCGGCGAGCACGTCCAGCGGGTCGCGACCGGAGAAGTCGGGCTCGTCGGGTGGGGGGCCGACGATGTCCTCGAATGAGCGGCGCTCGCCCGTGGCCCCCCGAACGAGAGCGGCGTCGGCAGGGTCGGTGCTGGGCCTTATGTCGCGGCCGGTGACGAACCGCTCAACGGGGTTGGTCCCGGTTGCCCGCAGCGACTCCTCGAAATCGGGCGAGAGCGCGGTCAGCGGGTGCCCGGTGAGCAGCGCCCCTCCACGGCCGAGAAGCTCGCCGAGGACCGGAGTCTCCGAGACGGCCTCGATGAAGTCGGCGAAGACGCCATCACGCTCGGCCAACGCCGTGCCAGCGCGACCGCCGATCGTGACGCCTGCGGCCATGCCTGCCGCCGGACCGGCGCCACGAGCGAACGGTGCGACCCTAGAGGCGCCGCCGCGGATGGCGCCCGTGGAAGCGCCGACAGTCCGGCCCGCCGAGCG
>JBOHEE010000520.1:0-7063 GCA_050700895.1 Nitriliruptorales bacterium
TCCGTAGCTACATGTCCGAGTTCGTCTGTGCGACTACTCGGTCAGGAACCACTCCTCGATGTTCCAGAACGGCCCGGCCTGGGTCGCGTTGTCCTCCGGACCGACGATGTTCGCGTTCCACGCGAAGAACGTCGGCTTCTGGTACAGCGGCAGCTTGTCCAGGTCCTCGGCCATCAGCGCGTCCGCCTGGTTGTAGAGGTCCGCGCGCGCGTCGGCGTCCAACTCTACGTTGGTCGCGTTGATGAGGTCGGTGACCTCCTCGTTGCAGTAGTTGTTGTAGTTAAGGTCGCCCTCGCAGGTGTAGATCGTGTTGCCGCCGAACGGATCGGGGCTACCGACCCAGGCGAAGGCGAAGATGTCCCAGTCCTTGGACGTCAGGACCTCACCGAACACGGTCGCGGCCTCGCCGGACTCGTCGGTGACCTCGATGCCGACCTCCCTGAGCTGCGCCTGGATGATCTGGAACTGCAGCGCGCGCGCCTCGTTGCCGGCCGTGAACACGAAGCCGAACGAGAGCTTGTCACCGTCGCAGCTGTAGATCCCGTCGCCGCCCTGCTCGCAGCCGTTGTCGGTCAGGAGCTGCTCGGCCATCGCCGGGTCGTAGCTGTACTGCTCGTAGTGTGGCTCGTACTGCGGCTGGTTCGACATCCAGATCACGTTGTGCAGCGGCACGGCGTCCGCCACCACCGGCTGGATGAGCTGCTCGACGATCGCCTGACGGTCGATGGCGTGGGCCATCGCCTGGCGAACGTAGAGCTTGTCCAGCCCCGGCTTTGCGACGTTCATGTCCATGTGCTCCCAGATCGGGCCGAGGCTCGCCTCCCACTCGACGGTGTCGAGCGCGGTGACGGTGTCGACCAGATCGAGCTGCGGCTGCGGGTAGAACATGTCGATCTCGCCGCCGCGGAGCTGCTGGACCTGGGTCTGGCTGTCCTCGATGAAGCGGATGACGACCTCGTCGATCGACGGCTTCGTCTCGGCCCAGTAGTTCTCGTTCTTCGTCAGGGTGACCTGGCTGCCCTTCGTCCACTCGCCCATCAGGTAGGGACCGGAGCCGACGAGCGTGTCGTTCCAGACCGTGTTGAAGTCCTCACCCTCGAGCAGGTGCTTCGGGAGGATCTCGTCGAAGAGATCCCTGTACGGCGCAAAGACCTCGCCGTAGGTGAACGTCACCGTCTTCTCGTCGACCACCTCAGCGTTCGTGATCTTGTCGTACCCGTCACGCGACGTGATCGTGTAGTCCTCGTTCATGATCGTGTCGAACGTGAAGACGAAGTCCTCGGCGGTGACCGGCGTCCCGTCCGACCAGGTCGCCTCCTGCTTGATGTTGTAGGTGACGGTGAATGGGTCCTCGGTGACCTCCGCCTCGCCGTCGATGAGCTGGGGCGAGTAGGTGAAGTCCGGGAGGACCTCGTAAGCGCCTTCGAGGATCGCCTCCGCGATCAGACCGTTCGCGAAGAGGTTGCCCTCCTCGAGGAACGAGTTCATGATCGCCGGCTCTTGGTCGGCGCCGAACACGACGGTGCCACCCTCGACGCGCTGGCCTTCTGCTGCCGTCTCCTCTTCGGTTTCGGTTACGTCGCCAGCGGGCTCGGTGTCCTGCGCGCCGGGCTCCTCGGCGTCACCACCACATGCTGCGGCGGTGAGCGCAAACGCGGCGACGAGGGCGACCGCACGGAACCTGCGGATCGACTTCCTCATGCGTCCCTCCTGATATGGGGTGCTCTCCTGTCGGGCCGCGCGCGTACGCACGCATCCCGTCGGTCGGAGGCGCGACCATGGGCGTAGGTGCGGAACCCCGTCGAGGGCTTCCGGGCACTCATCCGTAGAGTGGCTACGACCGCGGTAGGACCTCCCACGCGCTTCGGAAGCCTACGACACCCCTCGTAGCCGCGCCAGCGTTGGTCCGGACACCGCACGATCTCTCGGGGACTGCGTGCCGCGCGACCACGAGAGGCTTGTGTGGCCGCGCTCCACTCCTTGAGTCCCCCGAACCCCCAAGGCTGTCAGAGGCCGGCGGCGTGGCCGTCCCTGCGGGGGTCGGACGCGGCGAGGTAGGCGTCGTCGAGGCGCCAGGCCACCTGCGCCCCGCCGAACCCCGGCTCCCATCGCGGCCGGATGCGGACGTCGTGTCCCCGCCGTGCGAGCTCCGCCACCACGTCGTCGTCGAACCCCTCCTCGAGGTCGAGCGCCCGGCCCTCGCTGACCCGCCATCGCGGCGCGTCGACGGCAGCCTGCGCGTTCTGGCCCCACCCGCACATGCGGGCGACGAGCTGCACGTGGCCCTGCGGCTGCATCGGGCCGCCCATGACCCCGAATGCGGCCAGCGGCACCCCGTCGCGGGTCAGGAAGCCGGGGATGATGGTGTGGAACGGTCGCTTCCTCGGCGCGACGACGTTGGGGTGACCCGGCTCGGTGGTGAACCCCGCCCCCCGGTTGTGGAGCGCGATGCCGGTGTCGGGGACGACCACGCCGGAGCCGAAGCCCATGTAGTTCGACTGGATGTAGGAGACCATGGTCCCGTCCTCGTCCGCGGCGACGAGGAACACGGTCCCGCCGGGCTGCGGCGCCCGTTCTCCCGGCTCGCCCGCGAGCCGCGGGTCGACCACGGCCGCACGCCGGTCCAGGCGCCCGGCTTCGAGAAGGTCCGTAGGGCTCACGTCCATCGTGTCGGGATCCGCCACGTGGCGGTGCGCGTCGTCGAAGGCGAGCTTCATCGCCTCCGCCTCGAGATGGACGGCGTCGGCCGAGTCGGCGACGTGGTCGCGATGCCCGCTGCGCTCGAGGATGCCCAGCGCGACGAGGGCGGCGATCCCCTGCCCGTTCGGTGGCAGCTCGTGCACGGCGACGTCGCCGACCGCGACCTCGATCGGTGCGACCCAGGATGGCGCGTGCGCCGCGAGGTCCTGCTCGTCGAGGGCGGCTCCCTCGGCCCGGGCGTGGGCGGCGATGCGCTCGGCGAGCTCGCCGCGGTAGAACGTCTCTCCTCGCGAGCCTGCGATCGCACCGAGAGTCCGGGCCTGCTCCGGGAGGGCGAAGCGCTCTCCCGGACGTGGTGCCCGCCTGCCGGGCAGGAACGCGGCGGCGAAGTCCTGTCGGCCGCCGAAGACCTCCGCGGCCCGCTCCCACGCGGAGGCGGTGAGCGGCGAGACCGGGAATCCTGTGCTCGCGTAGCGGATCGCGGGCTCCAGCAGGGTCTCGAGATCGAGCCGACCGAAGCGCTCCGAGAGCGCGACCCACGTCGACACCGCACCCGGGACGGTGACCGCGTCCCACCCGAAGGCCGGCATCGAGGGCTCGGCGAGGAGGCGGTCCACGTCGAGGCCGGCCGGCGAGCGCCCCGAGGCGTTGATGCCGTGGAGCGCCCCGTCGTGCCAGAGGAGCGCGAACGCGTCGCCGCCGATGCCGTTGCTCGTCGGCTCCACGACGGTCAGGGCGGCCGCCGCCGCGATGGCGGCGTCCACGGCGTTGCCGCCGCGCTGGAACGTCGTGATGCCGGCGCTCACCGCGAGCGGTTGTGACGTGGCGATGACGTTCGCGGCGAGCACGGGCTGCCGCTGCGACCGGTACGGCAGGTCCCAGGAGAGTCCGCTCACGTCGCGTCGCACGGCGTCCGGCTCGCGCCACCGCGGAGCACGGCCACGCCGGGCAGCTCGGTCCCCTCGAGCAGCTCGAGGGCAGCCCCTCCCCCGGTCGACACGTGGTCGACCCGGTCGGCGAGCCCGAGGGTGCGGATGGCGGCGGCGCTGTCGCCGCCGCCCACCACGGTGAACGCATCGGCGCGGGCCATCGCCTGGGCGACGGTGCGGGTCCCCTCCGCGAAGGCCTCCCACTCGAAGACGCCCATCGGACCGTTCCACAGGACGGCAGCGGCCGTCTCGACCGCCTTCGCGTACCGCTCGGCGGTTCGCGGGCCGATGTCGAGACCGAGGTGGCCGTCAGGGATCATCCCGCCCTCGGCCACCACGACCGTCTTCGCCGGCGCGTCGGCGGAGAACTCCGGCGCGACCACCACGTCCTCGGGGAGCAGCACTTCGACGCCCCGCTCACGGGCGGAGGTCACGAGCTCGCGCACGATCTCGACCTGGTCCTCCTCGACGCGCGAGTCGCCGGTGGCGATCCCTTCCGCCCGCAGGAACGTGAAGCACATCGCGCCGCCGACGGCGAGCGTGTCGACGCGCGCGAGGAGGTTGCGCAGCACACCGAGCTTGTCCGAGACCTTCGCGCCCCCGAGGACGGCCACGTACGGCGACGGCGGGTCGGTGAGGAGCCGGGCGAGGACCTCGAGCTCGCGGACGAGGAGGCGGCCGGCGTAGGACGGGAGGCGCTCCGCGACGCCGACCACCGAGGCGTGCGCGCGGTGCGCCGCGCCGAACGCGTCGTCGACGTAGACGTCACCGAACGACGCGAGCGCGGTCGCGAACCTGTCGTCGTTCGCCGTCTCGCCCGCGTCGAAGCGCAGGTTCTCGAGCAGGGCGACCTCTCCCGGGGACAGAGACCGCGACGCACGTTGCGCCGCCTCGCCGACCAGGTCGCCGGAGAAGACCACCTCGGCGCCCAGCAGCTCCGACAGACGCGCGGCCACCGGACGCAGCGACAGGCTCGGATCGGCCTGCCCCTTCGGGCGGCCCAGGTGCGAGCAGAGCGTGACCCGCGCTCCCTCGTCGAGGAGCCCCCGGACGGTCGGCAGCGACGCCTCGACGCGGAGGTCGTCGGCGACCTCCCCGTCGTCGGTGAGGGGGACGTTCAGATCCGCACGGACGACGACCCGCCGCCCGGACGCGTCCAGGTCGTCGAGCGTCGCGATGTCGCCGAGGAGGTCGCCCCCCGGTCCCGCTGCGACCTCACGCATGCGATCTCACAGCCGCTGGCCGACGAGGTCGACGAGCTCCGCGAGCCGGTTGGAGAAGCCCCACTCGTTGTCGTACCAGCCGAACACCTTGACGAGGTTGCCGTTCACCATCGTGCTCTGGGCATCGAGGATGCATGAGTGGGTGTTGCCGACGACGTCGGCGGAGACGAGCGGCTCCTCGCTGTACTCGAGGATGCCGTCGAGCTCGTCGGCAGCAGCCTTGCGGAAGGCCTCGTTGACCTCGTCGATGCTCGTCTCGCGACCGGCGACGACGACGAGGTCGGTGATCGAGCCGACCGGCACCGGCACCCGCAGCGACATGCCGTCGAGCCGCCCCTCGAGCTCGGGAAGGGCGAGCGACGACGCCTTCGCCGCGCCGGTCGTCGTCGGGATGATCGACAGCGCAGCTGCGCGGGCACGACGAGGGTCCGAGTGCGGCTGGTCCTGGAGCGCCTGGTCGTTCGTGTACGCATGGACGGTCGTCATGAAGCCGTTCTGGATCTCGAAGGCCTCATGCAGGACCTTCGCGAGCGGCACGACGCAGTTCGTCGTGCAGGACGCGTTCGAGATCAGGTGGTGGTTCGCCGGGTCATAGGCCTCGTGGTTGGCGCCGAGGACGACCGTGATGTCCTCGTCCTTCGCCGGGGCCGAGATCACGACCTTCTTCGCGCCGGCCTCGAGGTGCTTGCTCGCCTTGTCGCGCGAGCGGAAGAGGCCGGTCGACTCCACGACGATGTCGACCTCGAGCTCCTTCCACGGCAGGTCCGCCGGGTCGCGCTCGGAGAGCACCTTGAACTCGTCGCCGTCGACCGTCAGCGACCCCTCATCGGCGGTCACGTCCCCGGGGTAGCGCCCGTAGACGCTGTCGTGGCGGAGGAGCAGGCCGAGGGTCGCGGGGTCCGTCAGGTCGTTCACGGCCACGAGGTCGAAGTCGAGGTTCCGGGACTTCGCCACCCGGAAGAACATCCTCCCGATGCGGCCGAAGCCGTTGATCGCGACGCGGATCGCCATCCTCGTTCTCCTCGTGTCGTGGCCGGAGCGTGCTCGACGCGACACTACTCCAGGCCCGAGAAGAGCCGCCATCCGGGAGCACCTTCACACGGGGGACTGCGTCTCGCGTCCAAGGAGAGGCTTGGAGAGGTCGCTCGACTCCTTGAGTCCCCCGTACCCCCCTCACACGGGGGACTACGTCGCTTCGGTCGCTTTCCCGGCGATCTCCTCGAGGCGGGCCAGCCGGCGATGCACCGCCGACTTCCCGACGGGGGGATCGCAGAGGGCGCCGAGCTCGGCGAGGCTGGCCTCGGGGTTCGCGATCCGCGCGAGCGCCACCTCGCGCAGCGGCTGGTCGAGGCCCTCCCATCCCACCGCGTCGAGGGCGCGCTCGATCATCGCGACCTGATCCGCCGCGGCCTCGATCGCTCGCCGCAGGTTCGCCGCGTCGGCGTTCGCGAGCCGGTTCGCCTCCTCACGGAGCTCCCGCCGGATGCGGTGCTCCTCCCACTCGAGGAACGCGACCGCCGCACCAGCGCCGGCGAGCAGGCGCCCGATGGCCTCCCCCGACTTCAGGACCGCCCGCCAGCCGTCCCGCGTCTCGGACACTGCGACCTCGTGCTCGGCCAGCGCCCCGAACGCTCCCGCGACCATCTCCGCCCACGCCCGACCCGGCGCACGCACCTCGAGGTGCGACTCGCGGCCGGGAGCACTCATCGAGGCCGCCAGCAGGGCGGTCCGCGCCACGACCCGGCGCAGCCGTGGCGTGTCGAGCAGCTCCGTGCGCGGCGTCACCCCGGGCGGGCCGGCGCGGTCGAGAATCCCGAGCTCCTGCGCGAGCCGCTCCGCTCCGTCCTCGACGGCCACGATGTACCGAGCGGAGCCGCGGAGCCCGCCGGGCCCGACGACGACGAACTCCGGCCGCGCGTCGTCCCCGCCGGCACGCATCTCCTCGTGGAGCAGTGCGAACGCGGCGCGGGCGACCGCTCCGGACGGCGACGACACCTCCAGGCGGAGACGGCGCCCGTCGTCCCCGCCGCGCAGGAGCAGCGACCCGGCAAGGCCCAGGAGCACGTGGATCGCGGCGCCGCGCTCGTCGGGCCGCTCCGGTAGGCGCCGGGTGATCTCCTGTCTGACCCGGTCGCTGAAACCGGCCCGCGGTGGTGCCACTACCAGGCCCTCCCGCCTCCGTTCGCGTCCCCGACGCTCACTCCGGTCTCC
>JBOHEE010000521.1:0-1966 GCA_050700895.1 Nitriliruptorales bacterium
TCGCTATCGCTTGCAGTCCCTGGCGCCGGGTGAAGTGGCGATCTATACCGACGAAGGCGACAAAGTTCATTTCAAGCGCGGGCGGGTAATCGACATTGAAACCGGCACCTTGAATATCCGCGCCAGCCAGGCGGTGAACATTGATACGCCGACCCTGACCCAGAGCGGCAAGATCATCTCCCAGGGCGACCAGATTGCCGGCGGCATCAGCCAGATCCAGCACGTGCATGTGGGCGTCCAGCCCGGCAGCGGCCAGACCGGTGCGCCGGCGGGAGGCCAGTGATGTTCGTCTCCGACAACCTGAAAAAGGCCCTGACCCGCTCGGTGCTGATCAGCCTGTTCACCTGGCGCCGTGCCGCGCCGGATGACCCTGTTGACGATGACGAGCGCTTCGGCTGGTGGGGCGACAGTTTTCCCAGCGTGGCCGACGACCGTATCGGCTCAAGATTGTGGTTGCTGCGCCGGGTCAAGCTGACCCACCAGACGCAACTGGACGCCGAATTCTATGCCCGCGAAGCCTTGCAATGGCTGATCGACGACGGGCATTGCAGCGCCATCGAAGTCCTCAGTGTGCGCCTCGACACCCAGCGGCTCAACCTGCGCACGCAGCTGACCCTGGCCGATGGCGAGCGCCTGGACATCAACCCTGATAACAGTTGGCAGGTGATCTATGCCGTTTGAAACCCCTTCGCTGCCGGTGCTGATCAAACGCACCCAAAGCGACCTGGCCAGCGATTCGCTGCGCCAGTCCGATGCCCAGGTCCTGGCGCGCACACTGAGTGGTGCGGCGTTCGGCCTGTACGGTTATCTCGATTGGATCGCTGAGCAGATCCTGCCGGATACCGCCGATGAATCCACCCTGGAACGCATCGCTGCGCTGCGTTTGAACCAGGCACGCAAGGCGGCGGTAGCCGCCAGTGGCACCGTGAGTTTTACCGCCGCTGCGGGCGCGGTGCTGGATGTGGACACGGTGCTGCAAACCAGTGATGGTCGCAGCTTCAAAGTCACCGCTGCCGGTACCACCCATGCAGGCCTCAACACCGCCACGGTGCAGGCGATTGATGCCGGCACGCTGGGCAACGCTGATGCCGGGCTGAGCCTGATTGCGGTCCAGCCGCTGCAAGGTATTGGTTCGACCTTTACCGTGCTGGCGCCGGGGCTGACCGGCGGTGTGGCGCGAGAAACCCTGGAGTCGCTGCGGGCGCGGGTGATTCGTTCCTATCGCGTTATTCCCCAGGGCGGTTCGGCACAGGATTACGAGACCTGGTCCCTCGAAGTGCCCGGCATTACCCGCGCATGGTGTCGCGGCAATTACCTGGGGCCGGGGACGGTGGGGGTGTTCGTGATGCGTGACGACGACCCGCAGCCGATCCCTAATGCAGCGCAGTTGGCGCAGGTTCAAGCCCATATCGAACCGCTGCGGCCAGTGACCGCTGATGTGTATGTGTTGGCGCCGGTGATGAAGCCAGTGGTTTATCAACTGCGCTTGACCCCCGACACCAGCGCCGTGCGCGCGGCCGTCGAGGCCCAACTGCGAGACTTGCACAATCGCGAGGCGGGGCTGGGCGACAGCTTGTTGCTGACCCACATCGCCGAAGCCATCAGCACCGCCACCGGTGAGACCGATCACACACTGACAAGCCCGCTGGCGGACGTTACGGCGGCGACAAACCAGTTACTGGTGTTTGGAGGTATCACATGGCTGGGATAAGGACGGCTGGCCAGTACGAGGAACAACTGATCGCCCTGTTGCCCAGCGGTCCGGCCTGGGACCTGGAGACCATGCCGCAGTTGCAGACGGTGCTCAAAGGCATCGCCGAAGAACTTACGCGCATCGACGCCCGCGCCTGCGACCTGCAAAACGAAATGGACCCCGTGACCGTCAGCGAACTGGTGCCGGAGTGGGAAAGGGTGATGCAACTGCCCGACCCTTGCCTGGGCTTGAGCCCGCTGTACGACGACCGTC
>JBOHEE010000522.1:0-10668 GCA_050700895.1 Nitriliruptorales bacterium
ACCAGGACCTTCTCGATCTCGCCTGCGAGGTCGCCTGCGGCGTCGCCGCGTCGCTCTCGGCCGACCGACCCGCCGAGATCGCGGCCGACGGGGTCACCCTGCCGTGGGGCCTGCGGGCACAGCGGCACCTCGCCTCCCTGCCGCCCCACTGGGGCGCTCCGGGCCGGCAGCTGCGCGAGTCTCCGGCAGGGCCGGAGAGGACGATCGACGTCGTGCCGTCGGGGGAGAGCACCGGCATCGAGGTCGTCGACGGGGGGAAGCGGACCCACGTGCCCGTCGGCGCCGACATCGGCGCGTGGCTGGGTGGGCGAGGCTGATGGGCCGCCTGCTGGAGGCCTACCGTCGGGTCAACCTGGCGAAGCGGCCGGAGCCCTCCGTGCCGCTCCGGATCGCGGTCCTCGTGACCGTCATGATCGCGGTCGTGGCCGTCGCCGTGAACGGGGCCGCATCCGCGGGCGCGGTGGTCGGCGCGATCGCCCTGCTCCCGGCCGGCGCGTGGCTGAGCCACCGCCGCCGCGCCGCGGACAACACCGTCGTGAAGCTGCTGCTCACCGTCGGCGCGGTCCTCGCGCTGTCGCGCTTCTTCGGCGAGCTGCGGATCGCGGCCACCATCGAGGACACGCGACGGCCGCTGGCCGACCTCTTCCTCGCGGTGCAGGTCCTCCACGGGTTCGACCTGCCGCAGCGGCGGGACCTCGGCTTCACGCTCGCATCGTCGGTCGCACTCGTCGCGCTCGCCGGGACCGAGGCCCGCGGCTCGGTGTTCGGGATCGTGCTCCTCGCGTACCTCGTCGCCGCCGCCGTCGCGAGCGCGTGGATGCAGCGGTCGCTCGCCGAGGAGTGGGCGGACGACCTCGTCGGACCCGACGGGGTCCGGTTCGCCGGCACGGCCCTCACCTCCGGCGAGCCCGCGTCGCGGACGAACCTGCGGTTCCTGCGGGTGACGACGGCAGCCGTCCTCGTCGGGACCGCGGTCTACCTCGTGCTCCCCCGCACCGACGCCGCCCGGCTCGGCGGCCTGCCCTTCAGCGGCTTCCCGGGCGTGCAGGTCGCGGGGGCCGGCGTGGTCAACCCCGGCCTTCCCTACGGGGGCGACCCGCCGGCCCCCGGGGACTCGCCGCCCGCCTTCAGCCCGAACGCCTACTTCGGACTCGCCGAGTACGTGGACCTCCGGACCCGCGGCGTCCCGTCCGAGCGGCTCGTCATGCGCGTCCGGTCGAACCGGCCCCGGTTCTGGCGAGGGATGGTCTTCGACCACTACGAGGACTCGGGGTGGACACGCACGGCGGAGGCGCCCGAGCAGCGGCAGGGGCTCCCGGTCTCCCTGACGTTCCCCTTCGCTCCGGACGCGCGCAACGAGCCGGTCATCCAGACCTACGAGCTCGTCATGCAGACGCCGAACCTCGTCTTCGCGGCCGCGAACCCGATCGAGGTCTACCTGTCGGCCGGCTCGGTGGGCCAGTGGGACGACGGGACGCTCACGACCTCCGGCGAGCAGGAGGAGGGGATCGTCTACTCCGTCGTGTCGCTCATCGACGCGAGCCCGCGCGAGGCCCTGAGAGCGGCGGACGGGGCCATCCCCGCGCACATCTCGGAGCGGTATCTCCAGCTGCCCGACGACCTCCCGCAGCGTGTGCGCGACCTCGGAGTCCGGCTCACCGCCGACGCGACGACGCCGTACGGGAAGGCGGAGGCGGTCGAGCGCTGGCTCGGTGACAACGTCTCGTACAGCCTCGACCTCACCCCGCAGGAGCCGGGCGCGGACGCGGTCGACTGGTTCCTCTTCGAGCACCAGCGCGGCTGGTGCGAGCCGATCGCCTCGTCGATGGTCGTCATGCTGCGGGCCGCCGGGATCCCCGCCCGTTACGTCACCGGCTTCCAGCCGGGGACCCGCAACCCCTTCAGCGGCTGGTACGAGGTCCGTGTCGCCGATGCCCACGCCTGGGTGGAGGTGTGGGTGCCGGGCCACGGGTGGACGGCCTTCGATCCCACCGGAGCGGTGCCGCAGGCCGTGGACTCGACGGCGCGGCTGCCGCGGCTGGCCGCGATCGACCTCGCACGCTGGATCGCCGACTTCGTCCCCGACGGAACCGGTCGGGTGCTTCTGGGCCTGCTGTCGCGGGCTGGGGCGCCGGCCAGCGTGCTCCTGCTCGGCGCGGCGGCGGTCCTCGTGGTCCGGCGACGCCGAACTGCGGATCAGAGCGCGCCACCGACGCCGTTCGCCCGGCTCGAGGCGCTGCTCGCGGACCACGGGGTCGGCCGCGACACGTGGCAGACTCCGCGCGAGTTCGTCGCCCGCATCCGGCTGCGACGTCCCGAGCTCCCCGAGGGGCCACTCATCGATCTCCTCCAGGCGGAGGAGGAGGACCGCTACGGGCGCGGATCCTCCCACGACGAGGACGACCTCGAACAGGCGCTGGCACAGGTGGTCGACCGACTCCGCGTCGAATGCTGAGGGGTCCGGGGGTCAAGGAGTCGAGCTCAGCCACGCACGTCGCCCGCGGCTGCATGAGACGTAGCCCCCGGTTGAGGTGGAGGCCGCGACAGTTCGCGACGCGCGTACGCTCTAGCCCCACCGTCGCCTCGCTGCGGGCGGCCACGAGCGGAGGTCGCAGGGCATGCAGCCGTTGCGAGTGCACCTCTTCGGCGGCTTTGGCGTCGAACGCGGCGCGGACCCGCTGCCGCCGATCCCGTCGCGGGCCGGGCGGACGCTCTTCTCCTATCTCATCGTCCACCGCCACCGCGCCCACGCGCGTGACGAGCTCGCCGGCATCTTCTGGCCGGAGCTCTCCGAGTCGCGCGCCCGGCGCCGCCTGAGCCACACCCTCTGGCAGATCCAGGACTCGCTCGGGGAGCTCGGCGGCGACCACCCCTACCTCGAGGCGAGCAGCGAGACGCTCGCCTTCAACCGGCATGCCCCCTACTGGCTCGACGTCGAGGAGTTCGAGCGCCTGCTGGACACGGTGGACGGCAGCGGGACGGAGGCCGAGACCCACCGCCGCCTCCGGCACGCGGTCGACCTCTACCGCGGCGACTTCCTCTCCGGCTACTACGACGACTGGGTCCTCACCGAGCAGGAGCGGCTCGGACAGCGCCACCTCGCCGCGCTCTCGCAGCTCATGGAGATCGGGAAGCGCGAGCGGGAGTACGAGGAGGCGCTGACCTACGCCCGCCGCCTGACCCACCACGATCCCCTGCGCGAGGACGCCCATCGCGAGGTGATGCGCCTCTGCGTCCTGCTCGGCCGGACGAGCGAGGCGCTCGCGCAGTACGAGCGCTGCCGGTCGGTGCTGCTCGAGGACCTCGGCGCCGAGCCAGCCGCAGCCACCCGCGACCTGTACGAGCGGATCACCCTCCACCGCTGGGAGGGACCACGGACGAAGTCGCCCGAGACCGAGAGCACGCTCGCGGAGATCCCGTTCGTGGACCGCGAGCGCGAGCGTGCGCTGCTCATCGACCGGCTCGACGCGGCGTTCGCCGGCGAGGGTGGGCTCGTCCTCGTCGAGGGCGATCCCGGCAGCGGCAAGACCCGGCTGCTGTCGGTGGTGACCGACGATGCCGCGTGGCGGGGCTTGAGCGTGCTCTGGGGCACCGCCGGGGAAGTCGGAGGTCCCTACGCCCCGCTCGTGGCGGCGCTCGAGGACGGTCTGTCGCCGCTCCGAGCGGAGCAGCTCGGCCACCGCCTGCCGGCGGTCTGGCTGGACGAGGTCGGACGCCTCGTCCCACGCCTGCGGGGGAACCGCGCGAGCGACCGTTCGAGCCTCGTCGGCCTCGAGGGTGCCCACCGGATGCGGGAAGCGCTCGCGAGCGTCATCGTCGAGCTCGGTCGGATCGGCCCGACGATCCTGGTCGTCGAGGACGTGCACTGGGCGACCGAGGAGTCGCTCGACGTCCTGGCGAACGTCGTCGAGCAGCTCGACTCGACCCGGCTGCTCCTCGTCCTCAGCTACCAGGGGAACCAGGCGCGAGAGCGCAGCGAGATCTGGTCCGCCCTCCGGGCCATCGACCGGATCCGGCTGCCGGAGCGGATCCTGCTCGACACCCTCACGCCGGACGGCGTGAGCGAGATCGTGCGTGCCATCGCCGAGACCCGCGACGTCGACGGCGATCTCGTCGCGCGGCTCCACCGCGAGACGGGCGGCAATCCGCTCTTCCTCGTCGAAACCCTTCGGCGTCTCGTCGACGCGCAGGAGCTCGACAGCCTGGTGCGCGGCAGCACAGAGACGGCCCAGCTTCCGCTGGCCCGCAGCGTGCAGGATGTCATCGCCGCCCAGATCGCGACGCTCACCCCGGACGTCCGTCAGACGGTCGAGACGGCGGCCGTCATCGATCACGGCATCGACGTCGCCACTCTCCTCGCGGTGAACGACCTGCCCGCCGACCGGACGCTGGCCGCGCTCGAGGCGCTCGTGCGCTCCGGCCTCCTCGCCGAGGACGACGAGGCGTACTCGTTCCGCCACGAGCAGGTCCGCCGGGCCACCTACGACAGCCTGGAGCCCGAGGCTCGACGGCTCCTCCACGGCCGCCTGGCCGAGAGCCTCGCGCTGTCCTCGCCCGAGCGGGTCGACCTCCTCGCCCACCACTTCTCGAACGCGGGGCTCGGTCGCAAGGCGATCCACTTCCGTCGTCTGGCCGCCGCCCACGCAGAGTCG
This sequence comes from Nitriliruptorales bacterium, assembly GCA_050700895.1. Lineage (GTDB taxonomy): Bacteria > Actinomycetota > Nitriliruptoria > Nitriliruptorales > JAHWKO01 > JBOHEE01. Next base: position 4,653 of record JBOHEE010000522.1, read on the forward strand.
ATCCACGCCTACCCCACCGCAGCCCGTCACCTCCGCGACGCGCTCGACTGGCTCGACCGGACGCCGTCCACCCTCGACGTCAGGTGGGACGTGCTCGCCGAGTACGAGCGCATCCTCGGCACGCTGGGCCGCCGCGACGAGCAGGAGGCGGTCCTCGACCGCATGACGACGGCGGCGGTCGGCAGCCGGCAGCGGGAGACGGACGTCGCCGTGCGGCGGGCCTGGTTCCTCGCGAACACCGATCACTTCGAGGAGGCCATCGAGTTCGCGGAAGCGGCGCTGACGAGGATCCCCGTGAAGGGACACGCGGCGGCGAAAGGTGATGCGCTCACGGCCCTCGGGACCACGCTCGTGTGGATGGGGCGCGGCGAGGAGGCCGTGCCGCATCTCGAGGCGGCAGTCGAGGCCTACGGCCCCAAGGACGAGCGCGCGGTCGAGGCGCTCGTGTCCCTCGGCAATGTCCTGCGCGAGTTGCAGCGCTACGACGAGGCCGCGGAGACGCTGACGACCGCGACGGCCAGGAGCGAGGAGCGGGGTGACCTTCGCGCACAGGCCCGAGCGCTCGGGGCGCTGGGAGCCGTCCTCATGGAGCGCGGGGACATCACCGATGCGGAGGAGGCGTACAACCGGGCCATCGAGATCTGCCGCAAGATCGGCTACCGCCACGGAGAAGGCGTCGCCCAGATCAACCTCGCCAACCTCCTGTACGTCAGCGGACGGCCTGCTGGGGCGCTCGCCAATTACACGGATGCCCGTGTGGTCCTGCGCGGGCTGCGGAACCGACGAGTCGAGGCGTGGGCCCGTGCGAATGCCGCGTCTCTGCTGCATCGCGTATTGGGTCGCGACGACGAGGCGCAGGAAGAGGCAACCTCGGCCCTCACCTACTTCCGCGACCTCGGTGACCGTGGTGCCGCAGCGTTGTGTCTGGAGACCCTTGCGGGCGTCGCTCGACGTCGGGGCCGACTCGAGGATGCTGCTGTTCATCTCGACCGGGCCATCGCGGACGCCGAGGCAGACGGGGATAGATTCGTCGCTACCGAACTGCAGCGGCGAGCGATCGAGCTCGCGCTGGCGGCGGGTGAGCCTGAGCGGGCGCTCCAAGCCGCGGCAGATGCCCTCGCCACCTGCGACGAGTTCGACCTCCCGGATCTCGCCACTTCCCTGCGTTCGCTCAGGAGCTCCGCGCTCCTCGCGGTCGGCCGCATTGATGGCGCTCGGCTCGAGGCGGAGCGAGCCGTCGCAGCGCTCCGACCCGGCGTCGAGGAGGCCCACCTTGTCCACTTCCGCCACCACGAGGCGCTTCACGCCTCGGGCGACCATGCTGCGGCCATGCGAGCGCTCGAGCGTGCGCACGAGTCCCTCATCTCGGAGCTCTCGGACCTGTCGGAGGACGACCGGACGACCGCGCTGAGCGCGGTTCCCGAGCACCGCGAGATCGTCGAGCTGTGGGAGGCCAAGAAGCCCCGGCTCGTCCGAGTGCGCCTCGCGGCGGCGGACGCCCCTCGCGGGAGGCGCCTCCGCAACGAGGAGTTGCGAGACATCGTGCTCACGGTCCGGGCCCCCGAGGACGACGAGGTTGCTGAGCGCATCCCCCGGCGCCGCGCCCGTCTCTCACGCCTGCTGGAGGAGGCGACGTCCCAGGGCGCCGCCCCCACGATCGCCGACCTCGCCGAGCTCCTCGACGTGAGCCCGGCGACGGTTCGCCGCGACCTCGAGGCGATTCGCGGCGAGAAGCAGGTCCCCGCAACAAGAGGCCGGAACGCCGTTTGACACGGCCGAAGGGCCTCTAGTGGCCAAATGACCGAAGGTCGCGCCCGGCACTGAGACATCTGAGAGACACCCGCCCGTCACCATCCTCCCCACCCCAAACAACCTCGGGAGGATGTCATGCGCCGTCTGTTCATCACTGCCACCGTCTTCGTCTCGCTCCTGGTGCTCGCGGCACAGCCCGCGCTTGCGTCCATCTCGAACGTCTCCGGATGACCCCAGTTCGCTCGGCCAGCTCCCGCCTGGCTCCGCAGCGGAGCAGCCTGACCGCGTCTGACCACCGCCCTGGGAGGGCGCAGTCGACGGCAACACGGGGGGGCGGCCCCGGCCCGCAAGAAGGGTCGGACGACGAGTTGGACAGCGAACCAAAGGGACGTCTGGAACGGGCGCCTGGCCCCTCACGGGGCCGGGCGCCGTTCTGGGTTCGAGTCGGTCGCCTGCGTTGGGGTCGTTCCGCAACCGCTGTCGCCGCCACCGTCGGCGTCACGCTCGCGGCGTCATGGCTGCTCGCCCTGGTCTCGGGTTCCAGCATCGCGGTGACCCGGCACACGTTCTACGTCCCGGTGCTCATCGCCGCGCTCCGGTTCGGCCCCGCTGCCACGGGCGTCGTGGCCCTCGCCGCCGCCGTCTTGGCCGGCCCTCTGGCACCCGGGGACCCCACCGTCGACGTGTGGCTCACCCGAGGGGCGTTCTTCCTCGGCGTTGGGGAGCTCGTCGCCATCTTCTCGCGGGGGATGCGTGAGACCATCCGCACCGACATCGACCTGCTGGAGCGCGAACGAGCGCTCGCGGGGCAACGGGCCGCCGTGCTCCAGACGGTGTCGCACGAGTTCCGCACCCCGCTGACCGTGATCCGCGGGGCCGTCACCACCCTACGCCGACGGCCGGAGCTGCTTGACGACCGGCTGAAGCCCCTCGTCGACAGCCTCGATCGGGCCACCGAGCGACTGTCCGAGATGGTCTTCACCGTGCTCGCGAGCGCCGACCGACTCGACGAGGAGGCTCCCCGTCGCCTGGCGGGCGTCAAGCTGGACGGTGTTGCCAAGCGGGTGGCGAGAGCCTTCGACGACCCGCAGGCCTCCCGGATCCGCACGGCGACGTCGGATCTCCGGGTGGTGACCGTCGAGCCGGAGCTGCGCATGATCCTCCACTGCCTCGTCGACAACGCGCTGAAGTTCTCGCCGCCGGCCGAGCTGGTCGAGATCTCGGGGCGTCGGATCGGTGATCAGATCCGCATCGAGGTGCGCGACCACGGACCTGGCCTCCCCCCCGATGCCATCGAGCGCATGTTCGAGCCCTTCGTGCAGAGCGACTCGTCGTCGGTGCGCCAGCACGGTGGGCTCGGCATCGGTCTCTTCACCGCCCGCCGTCTCGCCAACCGTCTCGGTGGCGACGTGAAGCTCCTGCCGCTGCCCGAGGGAGGGCTCATCGCCGCGGTCGAACTGCCTCAGCGCCGGGGGGGCGACCGGCTCGGGCGGACGCGGCGAAATCCGGCCTGACGCTCGCGTTCAGGCGGCCGTTCCGCGTGGACGAGACGGGCCCTGGCCGTCGCCGTGACCCGCCGTCCCGCGAAGCGCCAGACCGCGACCGATCGCACGCCGACGGAGACGCGAACCTCGACCTCGCGCGCCCCGCGCGGGCAGCGACAGTCATCGAGGCGTGCGTTGTTCGCCGCCGCCACCCGCCGCGCGGCCTCGCGCGGATGCAGGGGCGGCTCCGGGGCCTCCGGATGGTTCGCCGAGACGGCGGCCAGGGCCGCCGCGTCGGCAGCCGCCCGGGATCTCGCGCCGGCGACCAGGTACGCGGTCAGGTCCACGACCAGGACGAGCGCGACGGCGGCGACGCCGAGCCCCACCCACCCGACCATGAGCACGGAGCCGGACTCGCCGTTCACGGCGCCACGCCGGGTTCGACGGTCGCGACCGCCGTCGCCCGCAGCCGGACCCGGCGGAAGCCGAGGTCGGTGCGCAGGGTGACGGTGACGCGAGTCAGGTCGCCCGGGCGACGGTCCCGTGGGACCACGCTGACGCCCGCCTCCCTCCCCCCGAGCGCCTCCGAGACCGCTGCGACCACGGCCTCGTGGGAGGTCGTCGTGGCGGCGGTGCGGGCGCCGATGCGCGCGGCGTCCTGGACCGCGATCGCGTCACGCGCCACCGCCGACGCATGGAAGATCACGAGGACGAGCAGGAAGACGAGCGGCACGGTGAGAGCGAGCTCGAGGCTCAGTACCCCGTGCTCGCCCCCACCGGTGCGGCCGTCAGGCGCCGAGGAGGACACGGACCTTGTCCGTCACGGCGTCGAAGAGCCTCCATATGGCGCCTCCGGTGGCCCACTTGACAACCAGCGACGCGATCGTCGCCCCGACGATGGCGATGAGTCCGTACTCGGCGACGAGGGACCCGTCTTCGTGCGGGGCTGTCGTGTGTTCGTTCACGGTGCTCTCCTTCGTTGGGCGGCTGCCCCACCTACCCGCCGACCGTGTCGAGGCCGGCCGCGAGGAGCGGCGCCCCGACGAGGAGCAGCGAAGCGGGCAGCAGGAGCAGCACGGTGGGGAAGGTCAGAAGCGCAGGCAGCCGTTCGGCACCCGCCAGGGCCCGGGACAGCGCGCCTGCGCGGAGATCAGCGGCGAGGCGCCGCAGGCCGGGAACGGCCGGCGCCCCCCAGCGAGCGCTCTCGCGGAGGACGACGTCGGCGAACGCGAGATCGTCGGGCAGGCCGCCGCCTCCGAGCTCGTACGCGAGCGCGGCCCTCCGGAGGTCGACCGCCCGATCCGGGACGACGGCGGCGGTGGCTCGCAGGGCGGCCCCCGGCGGCAGTCCCGCGCCAAGGGCGGTCGCCACGAGGTCGACGATCTCGTCGCGGGGCGTACCGGGCTCCTCCTGCCGAGCGACGCGCCGCACCATCGCGAAGGCGACCGCGACGCCGGCACCGGCGAACCCGGCTCCGACCGCGCCGACGGCCGCTCCGAGCGAACTCGTGTAGAAGCGCCACAGCGGCAGGGCGAGCACCGCGCCGAGCATGGGGACGGCGACCAGCGGCAGCAGGGCGAGGCCGACCGCGACGACGCGTGCCTGCGCGGTCGCCACCTCGAGGGCACGACGCCGCCTGCGCACGTCGTTCTCCCCGTCGAGGGCGGCGTCGAGGGCGTCGACCACGGCCGCACCGGCGTCGTACCCCAGCTCGACGACGCGGAGCGCCCGCGGCGGAAGGCCGTCGGCGCGGCCGACCGTGGCGCCGGCCAGGAGCCGTATCCGGGCGACCTCCACCGCTGCGTCGCTGGCGTCCGAGGGCCGCCTCATCGCGGCTCCTCCGCCCGCCACAGCGAGCTTGTCCGCAGCTCGTCGTCGCGCCCTCCGACCGTCACGATCTCGCTGACCCGGCGGAGCCCGCGCCGGTCTCTCGACATGGCCACGACCATGTCGACGGCGGTGCCGAGCTGCGCGCGGGCAGCCGCCGCCGGCACGCCCGCGAGCAGCGCCATGCCCTCGAGCCGCACGAGAGCGTCGGCGGCGCCGTTCGCATGCACCGTGGTCATCGACCCGTCGTGCCCGGTGTTCATCGCCTGGAGAACGTCCGCCACCTCCGCCCCCCGGACCTCGCCGACCACGATCCGGTCGGGACGCATCCGGAGCGCGTTGCGGACGAGCGCGCGCAGGTCGACCCCGCCGGCGCCCTCGGGGTTCGGCGGGCGGACGCGCAGGGTCACGAGATGACGGCAGGGTGGCGCCAGCTCGGGCGCGTCCTCGATGATGACGAGGCGGTCGTCCTCGATCCCGGCGAGGAGCCGCGCCAGCAGGGTCGTCTTGCCGGCGCCCGCGCGCCCGCAGACCACGAGGTTCCGCCGGGTCGCGACCGCATCGCGCAGGAGTTGCGCCGCGCCGGGCGGAACGCTGCCCGCCGCCTCGAGCTCGTCCCATCCGGGCACGAGCGGCGGCACCCGACGAAGCGTCACCGTCGGGTGGGGGGCCACCGGCGGGATGATCGCGTGGAGCCGCACGCCCCCGGGCAGGACCGCGTCGGCCCACGGGTGCGACCGGTCGAGTCGCACGCCGAGCGGGCCGAGAACGCGGCGGAGCAGCGCAGCGACGTGGGCGGCGTCGGCGAAGCGGACGTCGGTCGGCGCGAGCCGGCCGTCGCGCTCGACCCAGACCTCGTCGGGACCGTTCACCATCACGTCGGTCACCGCCGGGTCGCGCAGCAGTGGCTCGAGTGCGCCGAGGCCGCCGAGCTCGTCGACGAGGTCCCGGAC
>JBOHEE010000523.1:0-2507 GCA_050700895.1 Nitriliruptorales bacterium
CTCCGACGTCGTGAGCCTGTGGAGCCGACTCCGCGCCCACGACGTCGAGCCCGCCGCCTGACGTGCCGGGCTCACCGATCACGACCCATGCGACCCCGCCGAGTGGCACCATCGCGCTCATGTCGAGACGCGTCGCATCGCCGGTCTTCGTCGGCCGCACCGAGGAGCTGGACGTCCTCAAGCACGCGCTGTCCCTGGCCGCGACCGGCGCGCCGAACCTCGTCCTCGTCGGCGGTGAGGCCGGGGTCGGCAAGAGCCGCCTCCTGAGCGAGGTAGGGGACCGTGTCCGCGCGGACCACGATGCGACGCTCCTCGTCGGCGGCTGCCTCGACCTCGGCGAGGCGACCCTGCCCTACGCCCCGTTCGTGGAGGCGCTGCGCGACCTCGGCCGCCAACTCGGGACCGAGCGGTTCCGCGGCCTCCTCGGTCCTGCTCGCCGGCCGCTCTCACGCCTCCTGCCGGAGCTCGACCCCGTCGGCTCGGGTGTCGGGGACGTCAGCGGGGAGACCGACTCCCAGACCGGCCTCTTCGACGCCGTCCTCGGCGCCGTGGCACGCCTGGCTGCCGACCGCCCGCTCGTCCTCGCGCTCGAGGACCTCCACTGGGCCGACCGCGCCACCCTCGACCTCCTCGCCTTCCTCGTCCACAGCCTGCGCGAGGAACCGGTCGTCCTGATCGGAACGTTCCGCTCCGACGAGCTCCACCGCCGCGGCTCGCTGCGCCCCGTCCTCAGCGAGCTCGTTCGCCTGCCGAACGTCGAGCGCATCGAGCTGCCGCGCTTCGACCGCCGGGAGGTCGCCGAGCAGGCCGCGGCGATCCTCGGCATCGTTCCCGACGACGCCCTCCTCGACGACGTCTGCGCTCGCTCAGAGGGCAACCCGTTCTACACCGAGGTGCTGCTCGCCGACGCGCAGAGCGACCGCGAGCCCCGTCTACCACCCACGATCCGCGAGATCCTCGTCGACCGGGTCAGCGCCCTGCCGCACGCCGCGCGCCAGGTGCTGCGGGTTGCCGCCACCGTCGGGCGCGACGTCGACGACCGGCTCCTCGAGGAGGTCGCGGCCCTGCCCGCGGAGGAGCTCCGCAAGGGCCTGCGCGAGGCCGTCGCCCACCAGATCCTCGTCCCCGGCCGCGACGGCACGACGCTGCGCTTCCGGCACGCGCTCGTCCAAGAGGCGGTCCACGACGACCTCCTGCCGCACGAGCGCATCGCGCTCCACGCCGATGTCGCCGCCGCACTCGAGCGACGCCCCGACCTCGCCAGCGGCGGCGTCTCCGCCGTCCACGGCGAACTCGCCCACCACTGGTCCGTCGCCCACGACATGCCGCGCGCGTTCGTCGCTTCGGTGACCGCCGCCGGCCATGCCTACGACCTCTTCGCGTTCAACGAGGCCCAGCACCACTACGAACGCGCCCTCGAGCTGTGGGACGCCATCCCCACCGACGTCCGAGAGGCAACCGTGGCCCGCTCCGAGCTCCTCTCGCGAGCCGCGTCCGCGGCGAGCAACGCCGGCTACCTCCGCCGGGCGCTCACCCTCCAACGTGCCGCCATCGACGAAATCGGGCCCGACGGACCGGTCGAGGAGCGCGTCCGGCTCCTCGCCTTCTACTCGGTCATGCACTGGCTCGCGGGCGAGCCGGAGGGCGCCTTCGCGGTGATCGACGAGGCCCTTGCGTCCCTGCCCGCCGAGGCCTCCATGGAACGGGTGCGTCTCCTCGACCGCCGGGCGCGGCTCCTCATGCTCACGTCCCGCGAGGCGGAGGCGGTCGACGTGGCACGGGAGACCGTGGAGGTGGCGCGCGAGGTCGGCCACCGGCGCATCGAGGGACGGGCGCTCAACACGCTCGGGTTCTCCCTCGCCTTCGCAGGCGACGAGGACGCCGGGATGGCGCACCTCAGGTCCGCGCTCGCCATCGCCCTCGAGGTACAGGACGTCGCGAGCGTGACGGCCGCCTACGTGAACCTCAGCGACATCCTCGCCCTCGCCGGCCGGCTCGTGGAGTCCTACGAGCTCGCGAGGGAGGGCCTGCGCTGGTTCGAAGAACGTGGGGTCAGCGGCCCGGTCCCGCACTTCGTGCGGCTGAACGCGGTTCTCGCGCTGTACTGGCTCGGGCGCTGGAGCGAGGCGGAGGCGCTGTTCGAAGAGGTCCCGTCGGTGCGCGGGCAGAACGTGTCCCGCACCTTCCACGCGTGCGTTGGCGGCTTGCTGCGGACCGGTCAGGGGAGGTTCAAGGCGGCACGACGGCACGTGGACGAGGCGGTCACCCTGACCCGCGACGGCGGTGACCCGCAGTTCGTCATCCCCCTCGCCGCAGTCCAGATGGAGCTCGCCTGCTGGCTCGGCGGCCCCTGGGAGTCCGCGGCGCTGACGCGCGCGATCGAGGTCGGCCGGGAGGCACCGTCGTGGATCGCGCTCTTCCTGCCGACCGCCGCGCGCGCACAGGCTGAGGCCGGGGACCGGGCCGCGCTGGTCGAACTCATCGCTCTCGCCCGGGCGGCTCGGAGC
>JBOHEE010000524.1:0-10138 GCA_050700895.1 Nitriliruptorales bacterium
CGCTGCGGTCGGCCGCGCCCTCGCCGTCGTCGCCCGCGCCGTGCGCGCCCATGTCGTCGCGGCGACCGCCGAGCCGTCCTCTGCGGCGACGGAGTCGGAGCCCGAGGTCGACCCCGACCCGACCGAGGAGATCCCGCCGCTCGACAGTCTCGCCGAGGAACGTGCGGTCGTCCGCCTCGACGACGCCGAGCAGGACGAACCGCCGCCGGAGGACGACGCCGGGGAGGAGGCGATGCCTCGGAAGGCAGCGCGCCTGAAGCCGCCGGATCCCACGTTCGAGGGCTACGAACTCCCGCCGCTCGACCTTCTCCGCAGCGGCAAGGCCGCCGCCGAGTCCACCGTCCAGCGCCACATGGAGGCGCAGGCGCAGGCCCTCCAGGAGACCTTCGCCCAGTTCGGCGTCGACGCGAACGTCGCGCGCCATTCCAGGGGTCCGACGGTCACGCGGTTCGAGGTCGAGCTCGGAGCGGGCGTGCAGGTCCGCAAGGTCGTCAACCTCGCCGACGACATCTCCTACGCGCTCGCGGCCCCGGACATCCGCATCGTCGCGCCCATCCCTGGCAAGTCCGCGATCGGCGTCGAGGTGCCGAACCGCGAGCGCGACCTCATCACGCTGCGCGACATCCTCGACAGCGACGAGGCGCGCAGCGACCCCCACCCGCTGCGGGTCGCGCTCGGGGTCGACATCGCGGGCAAGCCGGTGCTCGTGAACCTCACGACGATGCCGCACCTGCTCATCTCGGGCGCGACCGGAGCGGGCAAGTCGGTCACGCTGAACGCGATGGTCTCGTCGGTCATCGCGCGCGCCCGCCCCGACCAGGTACGGATGATCCTGGTCGACCCGAAGCGGGTCGAGCTGAACCACTACGAGGGAGCGCCGCACCTCCTGAGCCCGGTCATCACCGACCCGAAGCGGGCGGCGGCCTCGCTCGAGTGGGTGGTGAAGGAGATGGAGCAGCGCTTCGAGCTGCTCGCGATGCTCGGCTTCCGCAACCTCGACGCCTACAACGACGCGGTCGCGGCGGGGACGCTGCCCGACCCCCGCCTCGTCCTCGTCGACCACGACGGCGAGGACGAGGACGAGGAGGACGACGAGCCGCCGGTCTTCGGCCACCTCCCGTACATCCTCGTCGTCATCGACGAACTCGCCGACCTGATGCTCGTCGCCCCCCGCGACGTCGAGGACGCGATCTGCCGCATCGCGCAGATGGCCCGTGCGGTCGGCATCCATCTGCTGATCGCGACGCAGCGCCCATCGGTCGACGTGATCACCGGGCTGATCAAGGCGAACATCCCCTCACGCCTCGCCCTCGCCACCGCCTCGCAGACCGACTCGCGCACCATCCTCGACCAGGTCGGAGCCGAGAGGCTCGTCGGCCTCGGCGACATGCTCTTCCTGCCCTCGACCCAGGGAAAGCCGTCACGGCTGCAGGGCTGCTTCCTGTCGGAACGCGAGATCGACGCGCTCGTCGAGTTCTGCAGGCGGCAGCGCCACGCCGACTACGTCCCCGGCGTCCAGAAGGGCGGGGAGGTCGCCCGCGACAACGTCGACCTCGCGTCGGTATCGGCCGACGACGAGGACGAGCTCCTGCTGCTGAAGGCGAGGGACCTCGTCGTCCGCTCGGGACTCGGCTCCACCTCGATGCTCCAGCGCAAGCTCAGGATCGGCTTCGCGCGAGCGGGGCGGCTGATGGACGAGCTCGAGCAGCGGGGCGTCGTCGGGGCCTCGGAGGGCAGCAAGGCACGCGAGGTGCTGATGACCGTCGAGGAGCTCGAGGAGACCGGCGTCTCCTAGCTAGTAGCGCTAGTAGCGCGTGAGGGTGCCGTCGCGCCGGGCGGAGACGTCGCCGCGATGGAAGGCGACGGCGCCGAGCGCGAGCCAGCCGGCGGCGGTCGCGGCGAGCCAGACGATGCCGCCGTCCCCGGTCAGGTGGAGGCCGCTGCCGTCGAGGAGGGTCGTGCGCAGTGCCGCGATCGGGTGGGTGATCGGCAGGAAGCGGCCGACCGCGGCCATCCAGCCCGGGATCTGGCTCAGCGGGACCATGGCGCCGGCGAGGAAGAGCACCAGGATGTGCAGGCCGTCGCTGAGGATCTCGATGCGCTTGAAGCGCAGCGTAAGCCCGCCGATCGCCAGCGAGTAGCCCACGCTCGCGGCGACGAAGGACGCCCCGGCGAGGAGCGCGTCGGGGTGCCAGGCGAGGTCGATGGGGACGGCGAGACGCGTCCCCGCATACAGGGCGGTGACGACGAGGACGGTCTCGGCCGCCGATGCCACGACCCTGCCCGCCGCAGCGACGACCCAGGAGGGCAGCGGGCTCAGGAAGACCTGGTCGAGCGTGCCCGTCTGTATCTCGCCGAGCAGCCGCCAGAAGAGCTTCTGCGTCTGGAGGTAGTGGAACTGGAACGCGGCGAAGCCGACGAAGAGCCACGCGGTGCGCAGCGGGTCGAACGACCACTCGAAGCGGCCGTCGGCGATCGCCTCGCCCTGCCCCAGCAGCGCGGCGAAGAGCAGGAAGATGGCCACGAACATGACGAGCTCGAGGACGATCTGCTTGCGCTCGGCCCAGCCGTGGAGGAGGCCCTTCCCGACCTCGTTGCCGACCGCAACGAGGGTCCGGCGGGCGGTCGCCCGGGGGACGGCGGGGGCGGGCAGGTCGGGGGCGCTCATGCGGGTCCTAGCCGCCCGTCCCGGAGGGCGCGGCGGACCTGGATCCGGTAGGCGGCGAAGCCGACCGCGACGAAAACGGCGGTGTGGACGAGCAGCCACCCGAGGGTCCCGCTGTGCCACAGCTCGGCGAGCGAGCGGCCGTCGAGGAGGACCGCGCGCGTCGCGCTGACGCTGAGAGTGGACGGTACGCCCTCGGCGAGCAGCTCCAGCCGGCGTGGGAAGAGCTCCGGTGGCACGACGGTGCCGTTGAGCACGAGCACGAGCATGTGGATGACGTGGACGATCGCGCCGATCCCCGGGAAGGTGAAGCTCGCCGCACCCAGCAGCAGCGCGAAGCCGGCGAGGCCGGCGAGGCCCAGCGCCGCCGGTACGAGCGCCTCCCAGGCGGGCGGGTAGACGATGCCTCGAACCGCGAGCACGACAGCCACGACGACCGTGGCGACGAGCACGGCCTCGATCATGGCCGCGGCCAGCCGCCCGACCGCGAGCGCGGCCGGGGAGAGCGGGCTCAGGTGCGTCTGCTCGAGCGTGCCGGCGTTGCGCTCCTCGAGGATGCCGGCGACGACCCGCATGCTGGCGAGGTAGGCGACGACGTAGGCGAACAGGCCCGGGGTGGTCTCCGCGACGAGCGCGTCGATGAGGCGGCCGCCGCCGATGAAGTACTGGACGATCAGGTAGAAGCCGATCATGGTCAGGATCGAGCCGACCTGGGTCGCCCGGTGGGTCCAGACGATCTGCAGTCCCTTGACCGCCTCGTTGACGACGACGACGGCCGCCGCCCTCCCGCCGCCGACCGCGCGTGGCGGTGCGTGGGGGATGGTTGGAGCGCTCACCGTTCGCTGTCCACCAGTCGGATGAAGATGTCCTCGAGGTCGGGCTGGACCGGCGTCACCGACACGAGCGGCAGACGGTGGAGGGCGAGCGCGAGCAGCAGGTCGTACAGCGCCTTGAGGTCCCCGTCGGCGACGACGAGCGTGGTCGTCTCGCCGTCCTCGGCGGCCACGTCGACCTCGGGCGAGAGCACGCCGTCGAGCGCCGAGACCGGCGTGCCGACCCGGATCTGGTAGCGGTCCTCCTGGAACTGACGGAGGAGATCGTCGACGGGCAGGTCGGCGACGATGCAGCCCTCGCGGATCACCGCGACCCGGTCGGAGAGCTCCTGGGCGACGTCGAGCTGATGCGTGGTGAGCACCACCGCCCTGCCCTCGTCGGTGGCGAGGCGGCGGATCCAGGACTTGACGGTGCGCGCGGCGGCCACGTCGAGCCCGATCGTCGGCTCGTCGAGCAGCAGCAGCAGCGGGTCGGTGACGAGGGCCGCAGCGACAGCGACCTTCTGCTGCATCCCTCGGGAGAAGCTTCCGACGAGCTCGTGCCGTCGGTCCCACAGGCCCAGCTCGCGAAGCAGCCACTCCGCCCTCGGCTCGATCTCGCGACGGCGGAACCCCCGCAGGCGCCCGAAGTAGAGCAGGTTCTGCCACGCCGACAGCGACCAGTACACGTTGCGGCCGCCCTCGAGCACCGCGCCGAGATGACGGACCGCGGCGCCGCGATTGCGCAGGAGGTCGTCTCCCGCGATCCGGACCTCGCCGGCCGTCGGCGTGAGCAGCCCGGCGCTCATCTTGATCGTGGTCGTCTTCCCGGCGGCGTTGGGTCCGAGGAGGCCGAGCACCTCGCCCGCGTGGACCGTGAGGTCGACGTCGTCGACCGCACCCACCGACCGTTCACCCTTCTCGAAGACCTTCGTGAGGCCGCGCACCTCGAGCACCGGTTCGGCGCGGTCGTCGCGGGTCGATCGTGTGGGCGCAGCTGTCGTCGTCTTCGCGATCACGATCGTCCCCTACCACGTACGGATACGTCGTAAGCCTACGCAGCAATGGTACGCTGTCAAGCGTGAGTTCTCCGATCGCCCAGACCGCGCCCGCCCGCCGCGCCGCGCTCAGCCGCAGCCGGGTGCTCGAGGCAGCCCTCGAGCTCGTGGACCGCGAGGGCCTCGACGCGCTGAGCATGCGCAGGCTCGCCGCGGAACTCGGCGTCGAGGCGATGTCGCTCTACACGCACGTCGCCAACAAGGACGACCTGCTTCGGGGGCTCTCCGAGCTGGTGTGGGCCGAGATCGTGGCCGCTGCGCCCCCCGAAGACGACTGGCCCGCGTGGCTACGGACCCTCGGGCACGCGATGCGGGACGCCGTACGCCGGCACCCCAACGCGCTCCCCGTCCTCGTCAGCGGCGACGTCTCTCCTGTTCCCGCCCTCGAGCTCTTCGCCGACCAGCTCGAGCGCGCCGACACGGCCGGCCTGGACCGGGACGCCGCCGTCAGCGCGCTGCGCGCGGTGACCGCCTTCGCGCTCGGGAGCGCGGTCAGTGAGCTGTGCTGCTTCGGGCCGGCTCCGGCCAGCCGGGACGAGACCGAGCGGCAACGCCTCGTGCGTATCAGCCGAGCGCTCCCGGCCGACATGCCCGACCGGCTCGTCGACGTCGCGCTGACGGTATGCGGTGGTTCCGACGTCGTCCGAATCTTCAACGACGGCCTCGAGCTGATCATTCGAGGCTGCGATCTCGACGGCTAGCGGGGGCGCCATTCGCCGCTGGCGGTGGGGCGCTCTCCGCGGAGCTGCTTCATGAGGTTCGCGCCTGCCAGGGCCGCGGCGAGGCCGCCGATCCCGAGCAGGATCGCCCCGAAGAGCCCCTGCGGGTCCTCGAAGTCGATCGGAAACGGACGCTTCGTCGGCGTGTCGTGCCCGTCCTCCGCCGGCGCCTCCTCGGTGGTCGGAGCGGGGGCGTCCTCCGTGGCCGCGACAGGTCCGGCGAGGAGGGTGATGGCCGCCATGGCGGCGGCGAACGAGAGGGTGAGCTTGCGGAGGTTCATGGCGGCGCAAGCGTAATGGGCGCCGCTCCGCCCACCAACTCACGGGTCCCAGCGGCCGCTCGGGGTCCGCGACTCCCCCGATGCGCCGACGAAAGGGGAAATCGACCCTGGCGGGCCATCTCGTGCGCACGCCCCCCGCCCCCCGTACGCTGCTCGCGGTGGCCGCCCGCGTGGTGAGGACGGACGTGCCAATCGGGATCGGCGGCGCGCTCCGTGAGGCGCGGGAACGTCAGGGACGCACCCTCCAGGATGCGTCCCAGGCGACGCGTGTCCGGACCGAGTACCTCCGCGCCCTCGAGGACGAGGAGTTCCACGTCATCGGCTCGGACGTGTACGCGAAGGGCTTCCTGACGACCTACGCGCGCTACCTCGAACTCGATCCCGAGCCCCTTCTCGATCGCTACCGGCATGACGTCCAGACGAGCGGCTACGACCCCCATGCCCTGCTCGAGCATCCGGTCGCGGTCTCGCCGAGCCGGAGCGTCCCGCGCTGGCTCACCTGGACCGTCGCGGCGGCGTTCGTGCTCGCGGCGGCCTACACGGTCGCGCAGGCCAGCGGGGGCCGCACCCCCGCCCCGGCCCAGGAGCCGACGGAGCTCGCCGGGGCAGCCACTCCGACCGAAGAGCCCGAGGCGACCCCGTCGCCGTCGCCGACCCCGACGCCCAGCGTGGCCCCCACCTCGGTCGAGCTCAGCGTCCTCGTCGAGGACACGACCTGGATGAGCATCGAGATCGATGGACGGGTGGTCTTCCAGGGGACGCTGAGGGCGGGCGACACGCGCCAGTTCAGCGCGCCGGACTCGATCACCCTCCACCTCGGCAACGCAGGCGGTGTGAACCTCATCCTCAACGACAGGAGCCTCGGCGCCCCGGGGTCGCGCGGCCAGGTCGTCAGGGGGGACTGCACTCCTGAGGCGTGCAACCTCACGTCGAGAGCCTGATGGCCGGCGTCGCGATCGTCACGCTCGGGTGCGCGCGCAACGAGGTCGACAGCGACCAGCTCGCGGCGGTCCTGACCGACGCCGGTCACGCGCTCGTGGAGGAGCCGGCCGACGCGGACGTCGTGCTCGTGAACACCTGCACGTTCATCACTCCGGCCACCGAGGAGTCGGTGGACACGGTCCTGGCCGCCTGCGACCTGAAGGAGGACGGGGGGGCGCGGGCCGTGCTCGCCGTCGGGTGCATGGCGGAGCGCTACCAGGACGAGCTCGCGGCCTCGATCCCGGAGCTCGACGCGGTGGTCGGCTTCGCCGCCTACCCCCGGCTCGCCGCGATCGTGGACGACCTCCTCGCGGGGCGGGACGTGCCGCGCTTCGTGGGCGCGCGGTCAGGGCCGGACGGGCGCAGGCTCCCGGTCGCGGCGGCGGGGACGACCGCGCAGGACGACCTCGACCGGATCCCGGCGTCCGGGCCGCGCTTCCCCCGGCGACGCGCGAGCGGGGCGCCATGGGCCTACCTGAAGATCGCGAGCGGCTGCGACCGCGCGTGCACGTTCTGCGCCATCCCGTCGTGGCGTGGCGGCTTCCGCTCCCGTCCCCTCGAGGAACTCGTGGCCGAGGCCGGCTGGCTCGCTGCGCAGGGCGCGAAGGAGCTCGTCCTCGTCAGCGAGAACACGACCTCGTGGGGCAAGGACCTCCCCGGCGGTCGGGCGCTCCAGCCGAGGCTGCTCGACGAGCTCGCGGCGGTCGACGGCGTCGAGCGCCTGCGCCTCGTCTACCTCCAGCCCGACGAGCTCACCGACGACCTCGTCCGCGCGATGGCGGGCAACCCCGTCGTCGCCCCGTACTTCGACCTCTCCCTCCAGCACGCCTCGGCACCGATCCTCACGCGGATGGCGCGCAGCGGCTCGCGTCAGCGCTTCCTCGACCTCGTCGGGCGCATCCGCGCGCTCGACCCCAGCGCGGTCTTCCGCTCGAACTTCATCGTCGGCTTCCCCGGAGAGACCGACGCCGACGCGGCGGAGCTCGCGTCCTTCCTCGAGGAGGCCCAGCTCGACTGGGTGGGGCTGTTCGGGTTCAGCCCGCAGGAGGGCACCCGTGCCGAGACGCTCGCGGAGCCGGTGGCGGACGAGCTGGTCCTGGGACGCCTGTCGGAGCTGAGTGACCTCCAGGAGGCCGTGGCCGACGCGCGGTCGCTCGGGTTCGTCGGGCGGCGGCTCGAGGTGATCGTCGAGGAGGTCGGGGAGGACGGAGCAACCGGACGCTCGTACCGCGAGGCGCCCGAGACCGACGGTGAGATCCGCCTCGTCGTCTCCGGGGACGGAGGGCCGGGAGACTGGCGGCCGGCGACGCTGCCTGTCGGTCGGACGGTCTCTGCGACCGTGGTCGCCGCGGAGGGTGTCGACCTGCTCGCCGTGCCGGACCACCCCGAGGACCGCGTTGTCGGAGTCGCGCGTGTCTGACTCCGCCCCGGCTCCCGACGAGGACCGGGAGGATCCCGGAGGGCACGTCCACGTCGTGCCGCCAGAGGACCTTCCCGGCCCGAGCTGGCTGTCGGCGTCGAACGCCCTGACCTTCGTGCGGGTCCTGCTCGTCCCGGTGATCGTCGGGCTGCTCGTCGTGGACTCGCGGGCGGCGCGCTGGTGGGCGTTCGGGGTCTACGCGTTCGCGGCGCTCACCGACCTCGCGGACGGCTGGTTCGCCCGGCGCGGCGCCGGCGAGACCCGTTGGGGGCAGATCGCCGACCCGGTCGCGGACAAGATCCTCGTCCTCGGGACGCTCGCCGCGCTCGCGTGGCTCACGACGCTGCCCTGGTGGGCGGTGACCGTCATCCTGCTGCGCGAGGTGGCCGTCACCATCCTCCGCGTGAACCTCGTCCGGGGTCGCGACGTCGTCATGCCGGCGAGCCGGTGGGGCAAGTCCAAGACCGTGTCGCAGCTGGTCGCGGTCGGCGTCTACATCGTCCCGGACATCTCGCTGCCGGTACGGCTCGCGCTCCTCTACGTCGCGGTCGGGCTCACCGTCGTGTCCGGCGTCGAGTACGCGTTCCGGGCGGGCCGCCTCGCCCGAGGTGCGGGGGACCGCGGGTGAGGATCGGCGTCTGCTCGGTGGGCAGCGAGCTCACCATGGGCGACCTGACCGACACCAACGCCGTCTGGCTCTCCCGCCGGCTCATCGAGATCGGCGCCGACGTCGTGGCGCACGTCTCGGTCGGGGACGACCGCGACCGGATCGTCGCCGCCCTCGAGTGGCTCGCCGGCCGTTGCGGGGCCGTCGTCATCGGCGGCGGGCTCGGCCCCACCGCCGACGACGTCACCCGCGACGCCGTGGCGACGCTGGGGGACGCCGAGCTCGTCTTCCACGACGAGCTCGCCGAGCGCATCGAGTCCCTGTTCCGGCGGGTCGGTCGCCCGATGCCGCCGTCGAACCTCCGTCAGGCGGAGGTCCCGGCCGGCGCCCAGATCTTCCCGCCGGTGGGGACCGCGCCGGGTTTCGCGCTCGAGGTGCCCAGCCACGGGTGCGTCCTCTACGCCCTTCCCGGGGTTCCGCACGAGTTCCGCGAGATGGTCGAAGCCCACGTGCTGCCGGACCTCGTCGAGCGCGGCGGGGCGGCAGCCACCGTCACGCGCACGGCCCGGGTCGCCGGGATGGGCGAGTCGTCGGTGGCGGCGCGGATCGACGACGTCGTCGCACGGCTCGAGCAGGCCGAGTCGGACCCGTCGCACCCGGAGCACGGGATCCGTCTCGCGTTCCTCTCCGGCCCGCAGGCGATCCGCGTCCGCGTGTCCGCGACCGCCGAGAGCCGCGAGGCCGCCCACGCCCGGGCCGAGCCCGTGTTCGCGCAGATCCTCGGGAAGCTCGGCGAAGCCGTCTCCTCGATCGACGACGACGAGGTCGAGGACGAGGTCGCCCGCCTCCTCCGCCTCGGCGGGTTCACGGTCGCGACCGCCGAGTCCTGCACCGCGGGAGGCGTCGCCGCCCGGCTCGCGCGCGTGCCCGGCGCGACCGACTACCTGCGGGGTGGCATCGTCGCCTACGCCACCGACGCGAAGACCGACCCCCTCGGAGTGCCGGCCGACGTGGTCGAGACCCACGGCCCGGTCGCGGTCGAGACCACCGAGGCGATGGCGCGTGCGGCCCGGGAGCGGTTCGCCGCGGACATCGGCATCGCGGTCACCGGCGTGGCCGGACCGACCGCCCAGGGCGGACGGGAGGTCGGGGCGGTCGTCTGGTCGCTCGCACTCCCGGATGGCACCGTCCGGACGCGTGAGGCCCACCTGCCGGGGGATCGCGAGATGGTGCAGCGACGGGCAGCCACCTCAGCGCTCGAGTCGCTCCGACGCCACCTCGTCGAGCTCGGCGTGGACGGACGAGCACCCGCCGAGGCCGTCGACTGATGCGTCTCTTCGTGGCTCTCGAGGTCCCCGACGACGTGCGTGGCGACCTCGACCTCGCCGTCGCGCCGCTGCGTGACGAGCTCGATCGGCTGCGCTGGACGCCGCCGGCGCAATGGCACGTCACCCTCGCGTTCCTCGGGCACGTCGAGGTCGGGATCGACCAGATCGTCGACGTGCTCGCCGCCCCCGCCCGCGACGCGCCCCCCGGCATCGGCCTCGAGCTCGGCGAGCCCGGCCGCTTCGGGAAGCGCGTCCTCTGGGTCGGGG
>JBOHEE010000525.1:0-1788 GCA_050700895.1 Nitriliruptorales bacterium
GAACCGGGCTGCGGCGGCTGCGGCGAGCTGCTCGACCGTCGTCCGCACCTCGTCCAGCACGGCGTCGGCGAGCTCGCCGGGCGGGAGCGTGCCCCTCGCCCGCTCCACCGCGTCGAGTCGTTCGAGATCGGCTCCCGCGAGGCGCGCGGTGAGCATGCGGTCGCCGATGGCGAACTTCTCGAGCCCGCCGAGCTCGACCGGGATCGCGTCCGAGGGCTCCTCCGACCGTCGCGGGAGGGTCACGCCGAGCCGGCGCCTGAGGAGCGACTTGCAGGGGTGCTCGAGGAAGCGCACGAGGTCGTCGAGCTCGATCGTGTCCTCGCCCGCCGGGGCGGGAGGTCGCGCGGCGAGGAACGCCGGCGCCTCGACGGTGCCCGCGGCGCGCGCCTTGGCCCCGGCCAGCGCGGTCGGGTCGAACCCCCACGGCCGGTCGGGGAGCGGCTCGCCCGGTGTGAAGTTGCGCGGATCCGAGGGTTGGAGCGGGTGCCGGACGACGACCTGCTCGCGACCGGGCTGCGCCTCGTTCTGGGTACGCACGGTGGCGTCGACGGTGTCCAGGAGCTCGCCGATGGGGACGGCGGGGGCGAGTTCCTCGTTCGTCCGCTCGTCTCTTCCGGTGTAGGTCACGACGAGCGTGTCCTTCGCGGCGAGGACCGCGTCGAGCAGGAGCTGTCGGTCCTCGGTCCGGCCGTCCCGGTCGCCGACCCGGGGGTCGCCGTCGACGAGGTCGTCGCCGTCGGGGACGGTCTTGCGCGGGAAGGCGCCGTCGTCGAGCCCGAGCAGGCAGACGACCCGGTGGGGGACCGACCGCATGGGGACGAGGGTGCAGACCGTGAGGTCGCCGGTGCGGTGGTTCGCCCGCGTCGGGCGTCCCCGCAGGCGGTCGTCGAGGAGCGCACGGACCTCGTCGAGGGCGAGCACGACCTCGGACACGGCGCCGTCGCGGCTGGCCTCGGCTACGACGTCGGCGAGGACGCGGTCCAGCTGGGAGCGCTGCCACCCGCTGAGCTCCGAGGTCGCGGTGAGTCCGTCCGCGACGGCGCGGACGGCGGCGGCCCACGCGTCGATCGTGCAGGGCCCGCGCAGCGACTCGACAGCGGCGGCGATCCGGGCGAGGAGCTCGGCGAGGCGCCCGGCGAGGCCCACCCCCCCGCCCTCCACGTCGTCCAGCGGGACGGTGCCGCCGACGAGGCGCTCGTCCTCGTCGGCCATCGTCGCACCCACGAGGATGCGGTCGAGACCCCGCCGCCAGGTGTTCGCGTCGATGCCGTCGAGTCCGTAGGCGCCGCGGTGGGTCGCGTCGAGGCCCCAGCGGATGCCCGCCTCCGCGACCCACGCCTCGAGCCGCTCGAGGTCGTCGTCGGCGAAGCCGAACCGGCGGCGCACCGGCTCGCGCGAGGCGAGGTCGAGGACCTCCGACGCGGTGAGGCGCCCGTCGGCGAGGTCGAGGAACTCCGCGATCACGCGGAGCACCGGGTTCGTTCTGCGCAGCGAACGGTCGGCGAGCCGGACTCGCAGGTCGGGCAGACCGACCCCCATTTCGCCGTCGTCGTCGTCCTCGACCACGGCGTCGGCACCGAAGACCGCGTGGACGATCGGAGCGAAGGTCTCGATGTCGGGGCACATCACGACGATGTCCCGCGGCTCGAGATCGGGGGAGTCCGCGAGCAGATGGAGGATCGCGTCGCGGAGGACCTCGACCTGGCGTGTCCGTCCATGACAGGCGTGGATCTGGATCGAGCGGTCGTCGGGGTCGAGGACGGGCCGCCGGTCCGTCTCGCCCGGCGC
>JBOHEE010000526.1:0-15239 GCA_050700895.1 Nitriliruptorales bacterium
GGATCGACCGGGCGCACCCCGGCGGCGGCGAGGACCTGTTCGACGAGCGCCGTCAGGCCGTCGTCGGAGGTGTCGGTCGTGTTCGCCGACGCGACCCGACCGTCGACGGCGCACTTGAGGGAGGCGCTGACGGTGCGCTCGCCGACGTGCTGGTGGATGAAGGAGTTCGCGAAGCGGGTGAGGCCGTCGTCGCTCTCGTGGACGGTCGCCTCGGCCTCGGCGCGGCCGCCGACGAGCTCGATCAGCCGCTCCGCGATGTCACCGAGATCGGTGGCCGTCACCACAGGTCACTCCCGCCTGCGGCGCTGCGTGCCTCCGGTCGCCGGCCCATCAGCGCACCCCCACGCGGACGTTGCGGAAGCGACCCGGCGCGGCGTGGTGGCCGGTGTGCGCGACCTGCATCGGCTGTCCCTTCCCGCAGTTCGGCGTCCCCCACGCGTACCACTCGTCCCCGCCCGCGAGCATGTCGAGGCTGCCCCAGAAGCGCGGCGTGATGCCGGTGTAGGTCGGGTTGCGGAGCATCCGGCCGAGCTTGCCGTCCTTCACCTCCCAGGCGATCTCGGTCCCGAACTGGAAGTTCAGGCGCTTGTCGTCGATCGACCACGAGCGGTTCGTCGCCATGTGGATGCCGTCCTTGGTCTCGGCGATGATCTCGTCGAGCGAGGAGTCGCCGGGCAGGATGCCGACGTTCGTCATCCGCACCATCGGCAGCCGGTTGAAGCCGTCGGCCCGGACCATCCCGCCGGGCGGGAGCCCGGCGATGTGCGCCGAGTCGCGCCCCGACAGGACCCCGACCCACGTGCCCTCCCGCACGATGTCGACCCGCTGCGCAGGGGTGCCCTCGTCGTCGTAGCCGAACGTCCCGAGCGCCCCGGGGAGGGTCGCGTCCGCGGTGATGTTCATCAGCTCGGAGCCGTAGCGGAGGCTGCCGAGCTGCTGGAGGTCGAGGAAGGACGTCCCGGCGAACGCGGCCTCCCAGCCGAGGATGCGGTCGAGCTCGATCGGGTGGCCCACCGACTCGTGGATCTGGAGGGCGAGCTGGCTGCCGTCGAGGATGAGGTCCTTCTCGCCCGACGGGCACTCGTCGGCGCTGAGGAGCGCGACCGCCTCCTCCGCGATCCGCTCGGCGCTGCCGGCCAGGTCGTAGCCGCGGACGACCTCGTAGCCGCCGGTGCGGTAGTCGCCGAACGACTGCGGGTACGAGCGGCGCTGCGTCTCGTGCTCGCCGACCGCCGTCGCCGCGATCCCGCCGCCGGACTCCACGATGTGCTGGCTGATCCGATGGCCCTGGCTCGAGACGAACCACTTGTTCGTGTCCCAGAACCCCAGCGAAGCGTTGGCGACCTGGACCCCGTCGCGCCGGCGCATCGTCTCGGTGACGCCGGCCAGGAGGTCGGCCTTCTCCGACACCGAGACCGAGAAGGGGTCCTCGTCGTGCGGCGTCTCGAAGTGGTCGGTCACGGGCGGGACGTCGGCGAGCTCCGCGTCCGCACCGGGGACCGTGGCGGACGCGCGGGCGATCTCGGCGGCGGTCTCCCCGGCGTCGCGGGCAGCGTGACCGTCGAGCTCGTGGGTGGCGAAGAACCCCCACGACGACCCGATGAGCGCCCGGACGCCGAGCCCGACGCGGTCGCTGCGGTCGAGCTGCTCGATGTGTCCGTCCTGGGCCTCGATCGACTCGTTCGTGCCGTGGACGACTCTCGCGTCGGCGTAGGTGGCGCCGGCCGCGAGGGCCGCCTCTACGGCCTTGTCGGCGTGCTCGAACAAGCCGCTCGTCCTCCTCCCCGGCAGGGTCGCCAACCCTACAGCGGGGTCCGGGGGCGCGTTCGTGGCAGGATGCGATCCGTGTCGCGCACCGCCGCGATGCGCCATCTGGAGGCACATGGGTCGCATCGACATCGAGGCCCTCGAGGAGGAGTGGGACGAGGACGAGCAGGCCCCTCGTCCCCGTTCGCGCACCCCGCAGCCGGGGGAACCCGACGCTCCGGTCGGACGCGTCGTCGGCCTCCACAAGGGATGGGTGGAGGTCGTCGTCGACGGCGAGGAGCACTCGGCGGTCTACGGCGGGGCGATGCGGGGCGAGCAGGTCGTCGTGGGCGACCGCGCGCTGGTCCGCCTCCCGCGGCACGAGACCGACACCGCGCGCATCGTCGCCCGCCTCGACCGCGAGACCGTCCTCCTGCGGACCGCCGACGACACGGTCGCCGAGGAGCGGGTCGTGGTCGCGAACGCCGACCTCGTCGTCGTGGTGGTCGCCGCGGACGAGCTCGACCGGGGGGCGCGGTTCGCCGACCGGGTGCTCGTCGCGGCCGAGGCGGGCGGGCTCGAGGGGGCGCTCTGCGTCAACAAGGTGGACGTCGTCGGCGCGTCGGACGGGCTCGAGGGGGCGCTCTGCGTCAACAAGGTGGACGTCGTCGGCGCGTCGGGGCGCGCGCGCGACACGGATCGCGACACGACCACGGTCGAGGCGAGGTACGAGGCCGCCGGGTACAGGGTGGTCGAGACGAGCGCGAAGACCGGCGACGGCATGGACGACCTCAGGGGGCTGCTGGAGGACCGCTGGACGGTCCTGTCGGGCCACTCCGGGGTGGGCAAGTCCTCGCTCTTCAACCGGCTCGTCCCGGGGGCGGGGCGCCGGGTGGCCGAGCTCGGACGCTTCGGCGGCCGTCACACCACCGTCTCGGCGCTCGCGATGGCGATCCCCGGTGTGGACGAGGGGTGGCTGGTCGACACGCCCGGGGTGCGGTCGTTCGGCATCGCCCACGTCGCTCCGGAGGACCTGGCCCAGTGCTTCCCCGAGCTCCGCGGCGTCGACTGCGAGCTGCCCGGCTGCCTCCACGACGGCGAGCCCGGTTGCGCGGTCCCCGGGCTCGTGGGGGAGCGCATCCCCCCGGAGCGCCACGAGAGCTACCTCCGCTTCCTGCGCGTCCTCCGCGGCGTCGAGCCGGACACCGGGGCTGACGACCCGGGCCCTGCAGGAACGGAGTAGGTGAGGCCGAGCCACACCGTTCCGGGCGAATGTTCCGTCATCTCGTCACCAGGAGGTGACGCAACAACGCAACCTTGCCTTCGGCTCGGCTCTCGCCTTCGCGTCACCGGCCTTGTCGGCCCTGTCACTGCCTTTTGACACCACCGCCCGGGGGCTTCTCGCCGCGGGTACGCCGGGCCGCGCCACTACTCTCCTGTTCGAGAGCCGAGACGGAGGTGCCGACGTGGCTGTCGACGTCCGTGAGGGCCGGGACGTCCCGGCGGAGGTCGAGGAGTTCCTGAAGAGCGCGGGGGTCCTCGTCATCGACGGCGAGGATCGCCCCGCCCGGGGCGGGGCGACGTTCGAGGACCTCGATCCCGCGACCGAGGACGTGCTCGCCGAGGTCCCGAGGGCGACCGAGGAGGACGTCGCCGACGCGGTCGCGGCTGCTCGCGCGGCCTTCGACGACGGCCGCTGGGGCCTCCTCCCGCCGGCGAAGCGGGTCCGGGTCCTGACGACCGTCGCCGACCTCATCGAGCGCGACGCCGCGAACATCGCCTGGGTCGACATGCTCGACCACGGCAAGCCGTACGGGCACGCGCGGGCCGAGATGGCCCAGGCCGCCGACTGCTTCCGCTACTTCGCCGGCTGGGTGGACAAGGTCTACGGCGAGACGATCCCGACCGACCCGTCGCGGTTCGTCTACTCCCGGCGCGAGCCGATCGGCGTCTGCGGGCAGATCATCCCCTGGAACTTCCCCTTCCTCATGGCGGCGTGGAAGGTCGCCCCGGCCCTCGCCTTCGGCAACACGGTCGTGCTGAAGCCGGCCGAGCAGACGCCGCTGTCGGCCGCGTGGCTCTTCCGCCTGCTGAAGGAGGCGGGCCTGCCGGACGGGGTCGCGAACCTCGTCCAGGGCTTCGGCGAGGAGGCCGGCGCCCCGCTCGTCGCCCACCGCGACGTCGACAAGGTCGCGTTCACCGGCTCGACCGAGGTCGGCAAGCTCATCATGCGCGAGTCCGCCGAGCACCTCCACAAGGTGACGCTCGAGCTCGGCGGCAAGTCGCCGTTCCTCGTGTTCGACGACGTCGACGTCGCCACGGTCGCGAAGCGGGCCGCGTTCGCGATCTTCTACAACGCCGGCGAGGTGTGCACCGCCGGGTCGCGGCTGGTCGTGAACGAGGCGGTGCACGACCAGCTCGTCGAGAAGGTGAAGGGCTTCGCCGAGTCGACGACGGTGGGGCCGGGCTGGCGCGACGGCGTCCGCATGGGCCCGGTCGTGTCCCAGGAGCAGCTCGACCGCGTCGAGGGCTACGTCGACATCGCGAAGGGTGAGGGCGCCGAGCTCGTCACCGGCGGCAGCCGGGTCGGCGACTACGACGCCGGCTTCTTCTACGCCCCGACGATCTTCGACCGCGTCGGGGTCGACATGCGCATCGCCCAGGAGGAGGTGTTCGGGCCGGTCCTCGCCGTCCAGACCTTCTCCGACGAGGACGAGGCGGTCGCGGTCGCGAACTCGGTCCCGTTCGGGCTCGCGTCGTCGATCTGGACGAGCGACCTCGGCCGCGCCCACCGCGTCGCCGCACGCATCCAGGCGGGGACGGTGTGGGTGAACACCTACGGCGAGTTCGACAACGCGGTCTCGTTCGGCGGCTGCAAGCAGTCCGGCTTCGGCCGCGAGCTCGGCCGCCACGCCGTCGAGGCCTACACCCAGAGCAAGCACGTGTGGGTCGCCACGTGACCGACGCCCCCGGCGGTCCCGGCACGCGGGACGAGCTCGACGTCGTCCTCGTGGACCGCGATTCCGGCGGCTGGCGCCCGCGCGACGACCGCCCGCGGCCCCGCTGGACGCCGCACGTCCCCCTCGCCGACCGGATCACGAAGCGAGGGCGTTTCGAGCGCATCGACCCGCGTCGCGTCGGGCGGGCCTGGAGCCGCGCCGAGTGGGTCGGGTTCGTCCTGGCCGTCGTGAGCGTCGGCGGTGTCCTCGCGAAGGCGTGGCGGGACGCCGGCGGCCTCGCCGAGGCAACAGACTCCGTCGAGAACCCCTCGGATGCGGGGGCTGTCTGACACGGTCCGGCGGTCGGGGCCGGTTCGCGGTCAGACCCGGTCAGGAACCCCTCGTGTCCGAAGGCTTCCTGACAGGGTTCGCGGTCAGCGGATCCAGCGACGGAGCGCGACGCCGGCTCCGGAGGTGAGGACCCCGAGCAGCATCCACAGGGTTCCGCCACCGGTCAGCGGCAGCGCACCGCCTTCCGACGGGGCTTCCGACGGGGGCTCCCCGGGCCCGCCCGCTGCCGCGGGCGCCGCCGGAGGGGCGTCCTCGGGCGCCTGGGCCGCGCCCGCGGTGAACAGCCCGCCGAGGAGGTTGCCGTCGACCGCCTCGATGTCGGCGATGAACGCCTCCGAGCCGCTGCCTCCGTCGCCGGACCCCGGCAGGAGCTCCTCGCGCTGCTCGTCGCTCATCTCCCGGGCCGCGACACAGATGAGGTGGACGAGCGGCGACGCGTCGATCTCGCAGCCGCCACCGAAGTCCTCGTCCGTCCCGATGCGCTCGTCGTTGATGCCGGCGAGGAACGCGCCACCGTCCCCGCCGGAGGTCATCGCCGCGTGGAGCAGGACGAGCGTGAGCCCCTCGTCGCCCCCGGCGTTGAGCCGAGCGCCGGACGAGTCGCCGCTGCTGCCGTCGCGCCGCGCGTTCGAGTTGGCCTCGAGCACGACGAGCGAGAGCCCCTCGTCGCCCCCGACGTTGCCGTCGACCGCGGCGCTTCGCGCGGACGAGCCCTCGTCGTCGACCGCCGCCTGCCAGGTGAGGACATGGAGGTGGCCGTTCTCGGTCTCGCCCGTCGAGAAGACCGCGTCGCCGCTCTCGCCTTCCCCCTCCTGAGAGCCGCCGACGACCTGCTCGTCGCCGAGCCCCACGGCCGTGGCAGATGCGCTCCCGTCGTCCTGCGTAGATGCCTCGGTCCCCGAGACGACCGCGACGCCATCGACCTCGACGGCCGCGGCCTCGCTCGAGCTCTCGACATCACCATCGTCGCTCGTCTGGCTCGGCTGGATCTCCGGTTGCGCGGCTGCGGTCGCCGGGATCGCGACGAGCGTCGCGGCGAAGGCCGCGCTCAACATGGTCCTGATTGGCGTGTGGATCGACATCACCCGTCCCCCTCTGGATCGTCGTGGCATCTCACCATCGACAACGAGTAGTACGGGGGACCCGTAACGTGCCTTATGGTCCGAACGGACAGGGCTGCCCACGTTCACCGAGCGGTAGGCGCCTCAGCCGGTCGGCGCCCGCGGAGGGCGATCGCGCCTCCGAGGAGCGCCGCCCCGGCAGCCCCGAGACCGCTGCCGGTCGTGGGCAGGACGGGGACGGCGGCCACCGTGGTCTCCCGGTCCTCTCGGATCCGGCCGGGGGGCGTGGACTCGAGCCGGAACGGCGCGGTGACGAGGAGCTCGACGTTGAGGTCCTTCGGCTCGCCGATCGCCCCGCTGACGTCGGACTGGTAGTCGTTGTAGGCGAGCTCGCGCGAGATCGCGGCGAGCCCGAGCACGTCGTGCGCGCCGACCGCGGTCTGCGGCGGCCCGGCGTGGTCGATGATCGTCGTGAAGAGCGACAGCGTCCCGTCGCGGTTGTCGACGAGCTCGAGGATGCGCGCCTGCTGCGGCGGGTCGAGCTGCGCGGACGTCGTGATGTCCCAGTAGCCGCCGGTCCGCCCCGCGGGGTCGGGGCGCGCCTCGACGCGGTTGAAGTGGCTGTGCCCGTTGACCCACGCGATCACGTTCGGGAAACGGTGGAGGAGCGCCTCGAGCTCGTCGCCGCCGTGACGCCGCTCGAGCTCGCCCTGCTCCTTCTGCCCCTGGATCGGCTCCATCGACGCCGCCCGGTGGTGGGCGAAGAGGACGACGAGCTCGTCGTCGTTGCCGGTGCGGACCTCGGTGCCGGCGTCGTCGAAGCAGCGCGAGTGGACCTCGACGAGCCTTCCCTCGAGCCACGCGAGCTGCGTGTCGCCGATCGAGCCCTCCGAGGTGCGGGGGCTCGTGGTGTCGAGGGTGATCCCGCGGACGCCGGGGATGATCTCGAACGTGTAGTAGAGGTGGACCGGGTCGAGGTTGTCCTCGGTGAAGCCGTGTCCGGCCGGCCCCGGGCCGCCCGGCGCATCGAGGTGGAAGCGCACGTACTCCTCGGGGGACACGAACCGCCGGTCGGGGTCCGGTGCGACCGGCCGCGACGGCGCGAGCGCGAACGCCCGGACCGCCTCCGGGTCGCCGTTCACGAGCCCGCGGTAGAGGTCGCCGGGCGCCCACCCGGGCGGCGGGTGGAGGATCTTCGTCCCGCCGACCGCGACCGCCTCGTAGAACGGGTTCGGCTGCTCGTTGCCCTGGACGAGCGCGTCGTGGTTGCCGTAGACGGAGTACCAGGGCGTCGTGAGGCCGGCGGCGGTGAACGGCGCCCCGGCGGCCTGCATGAGGCCGGGGTAGTCCGGGAAGCCGAAGGTGCGCTTGTAGTCGTCGGTCCTGCCGAGTGGGTCGCCGACCGGCTCCGGGTGGTAGTAGTGCGGGTCGTAGTGCGCGACGTCGTCGAAGGTCTGGACGCTCTCGAAGACGTTCCGGTCGCCACTGTTCGGCTCGATGGTCCCGCCGTCCATGAGCGTGAGGAACCAGCGCAGCTCGTTCAGCTGCTTGTTGTCGAAGTTGTCGCCGGTCGAGATCGTGAAGTCGAGCGGGCGACCGGTGATCGGCCCGACCGCGACCTCGTTGGCCTGGCGGATGATCGCCTCGCAGGCGTGGATCGTGACCGCCTCCTGGGGACGCTGCGCGGAGGAGAGGAAGCTCGGCGTCGGCTCGTCGCCGTAGCGGTCGAGGAACTCCACCCGCGCCGGGCTCTGCGCGTCGGGGAACTGGAAGTCGGTGACGTGGAGGAAGCTCGTCAGCGCGACCCGACGTGCCTCCCGTCCCGGCCTCGGCTCCGCGAGGTCGGTGCGGACCTGGAGCGGCCACGGCGGGCCGAAGGCCAGGCGGAAGTAGGGCCCGTCGCCGGTCGTCACGATCGTCCGCTCGAGCGTCGTGCCCTGGGGGTGCGCGGCGGTGCCTCTCGTCTGGGCCATGGCCCGGCGTGTCGCGGGCGTCCACAGCGGGGTGGTCCAGGCGGCGGCGGAGAGGACGGCGAGGCGGCGGAGGAAGCTCCGACGCGTCAGCGGGTGCATGTGGCGGAGCGAGGTCACAGGGCGGTCCCCCTGCGGAGGCGTCCTCGACACGTTCGCTCTGCGGGAGGTGTATCCCTGCCGCCGACGGAACAGGGGTCACGGCGTTGGCGGCGCACGGGGTCCACCTCGCGAACCGGCCCGTCGCCTCGAGCACCTGCCGAGCTCCCACGGCCGGCAGCCCGCCCGGGTTGGGGTTGCGACCGGAGGCCGCCTACGCGTCACGGGGCAGGAATGAGCTCGCAGCTGGATTTGGAGCTGGAGTCGGACGTCGGGGTCGATGACTGGGAGACGTCGGAGTCGCTGCAGGCAGCACTGCTGGAGCGCTTCGGGGAGTGGTTGGTCGCGGGCGTGCGGCCCGGCGCGGAGTGGCCGGTCGCGGAGGCGCTGCGGTTCAAAGCTGGCTCTGTTGGTGGAGCGCCTCGCGGCAGATCCGTAGGTTCTCCGCGGCCAGAGGATCGCTCGGATCCATCGCGACGGCTCGTTGCAGGTACGGCAGGGCCTGCTCGGGACCGTCGCCTTCGAAGAGGGACCAGCCCATGTCGTTGACCAGCTCCTGGTTGTCCGGTTCGAGCTCCAGGGCCGCTTCGGAGGCGGCGATGGCGAGCTCGTGGCGGCCTTCGTTGCCGGCGCAGCACGACACCCCTTGGTGGAGGGCGGCGACGTCCGGGAATCGAGCGGCGGCTCGCTGGTAGAGCGTCAGCCCGTCGCGGTGGCGGTCGAGGCCGATGAGGAAGTCGCCGGCCCTGTCCAGGATCTCGGGCAGGTCCGGGGTCCCGTCGGGAAGGTCGAGCAGGGAGAGCAGGCGGCGCCGACCCTTGCCGACGTGGCCCAGCTGGTAGTCGATCGAGCCCATGGTGAGGATCGCCGGGGCGTAGGTGGGCAGGATGTCGAGCGCAAGTTCCACGCTCGCGACACAGGCGTGGAGGTCTCCCACCGCCGACATGACGATGCTCTCGGCGTACGCGGCCTCCGCCGCGAACAGCGCTTCCCCTGCTTCCTGACGTACGCTCACCATCGCCCTTGCGTCCAGACCGGTGCCTGGTCCGACCCTAGGCTCTGGAGGCCCTCGCTCCTCGCAACCGCCGCAGCAGCGGGCGGCGCCCACGGCCCGGCGATCCAGCCCTCCGGCGTCGGGACAGGGGAGCCCGGCCGGGGCGGGGCCGCTCCGGTCGCCCTCCAGGGCAGCTCTGAGGTCGGGCGAACCCCCGGCGAGGCCCTTCGCCCATGCGCGCTCCTCGCTGTCCTTCGTCCGGCAAGTCCCCGACCTCCACAGCCGCCGGTGACTCGCATCCACCACGGATGACAGTCCCCGAGGAAGCCGCCCCGATACCGGAGCGACCGTATCGAGCCTCCGACGCTCGGTCGAGAGGCACCCTCCGGCCCGCCGGATTCGCAGTTCGGCTCCAAGTCTCAAGCCGGCAAGGTTCGTGGCTCTTCCAGCGGCTCCGGTAGCCTCTGCGAGACGCGCTTCCGGCGCGCCCGGCGGGGTAGCCAAGTGGTAAGGCAGGGGCCTGCAAAGCCCTTATCCACGGGTTCGATTCCCGTCCCCGCCTCTGCCTACGGAGCCAGAGTTCGGCGAATCGGTCATCGAGTGTGACCGGAAGGGTGACCACCAGCTCCCGAACGGTTGTTCGTAGCTTCGCACGGCACCGTCGCACGTTCCGGTTGCCGATGACGAGCCAGGCTCAGTCGGAGCACAGCCGAGCCCGTGCTCGGCGCGACACCCGCCGAGGACCCGGCCGACCTCGCGGGCCGGGTCGACATCGTGGTCGTGTGCGTGTCGGACACGCCGGACGTCGAGGAGGTCGTCCTCGGCGAGCGGGGGGTGATCGAGGGCAGCCTGGTGGTCGACATGAGCACGATCAGCCCCGACGCCACCCGGCGGCTCGCGGAGCGGCTGGCCGGTGAGGGGATCCGCATGCTCGACGCGCCGGTGAGCGGTGGCAGCGAGGGCGCGGAGCGCGGGACGCCGTCGATCATGGTCGGGGGCGAGGAGACGACGGTGGGGCGTCGGACGAGGGCCAGGCGCTCGCCGACCTGCTCGTCGAGGCCGTGGACTCCCTGCGCGGCGACAAGTCGTGGTTGGGCTCTCGTAGGGCCGCGTCCGCGAGCCGTTCGGCGTGGCCGTGATCGAGGTCGAGCACGGGCGGGTTCTCGCCCGCAGGTCCGCACACCAGCGCACGCGCAGGCTTCGTCCTGGGGCAGCCGACGACGACCATCAGCGGGGCGGCCGCTCGCCCGTGGCGCTGCTTCCAGACGTCGCGGACGGTCGTGCGGTTGGGTTGCTGCTCGGCGGTGGCGTAGGCGACCTCGAGGCCGTGGGGTCCCTCACCCGTGAAGTGGCAGGCGGTGTACAGACCCGCGGCTTCTGCGGCCTCGTCGCGCCAGCGACCCTTCCGAGCCTCGGTGTCGTAGAGGAACTCCCCGGTCACGATGCCCCCTGTCTGCAGCCGTGCCAGCCTATGCGGCGGTCCGGCGCGGTCGCGGGCGGCGCGCTACTCCGGAAGGAGCCGAAGGTCCGGAACGCGTTCGAAGTGCTGCCGGTTGTTCGTCACGAGCGGGACGTCGTGGTGCAGGGCCGTGGCGGCGATCCACAGGTCGTTGTCGGCCAGCGGCTCGCCGACCTGTTCGAGTTCGGCGCGCAGCTCGCCCCATCGGAGCGAGAGCTCGCGCGTGTACGGCAGAACCGCGTAGGGACGCATGCCGGCGCGCAACTCGTTCTTCCGTCGCTCGCCCCAGCCGCGCTTGGAAGCCCCGTACCAGAGCTCCCCCACGGTGGTGAACGACAGGGCGAGCGTGGCTCCCTCGACGACGGGTCGGAACCGCTCAGCTTCGGGGCGACCTCGCCAGAGGTACGAGAAGACTCGGTGTCGACGAGGAGCGTTGCCGGCATCACCGACTACGCACGGAACGCACCGCCGCGAGGAACTCGTCGAAGTCATCGACTGCGGGTCCCGTGAGATCGTCGATGCTGGCGACCGGCGTGATCCCCTGGCGGTGTAGAACCTGGTCGAGAGACTCTTCCTCGGCCTCCTCAATCACCGCGAGGTTCCCTAGATGCAGGAGACGGGGCCGTGCCTCGTCCGGCCAGTACTCGGCAACGCCGCGGGCCGCCACGATCTTGTCCATCGCAGCCAGCACTTCGGCGCGGAGTTCGTCGTCGAAGTCGCATGTGACTGAGCCCTCCGCGGTGTCGATCCTGCACCGCAGCGTCGCCGGGGCGAAGTCGCCCATGTGGAGCCGTCCGGTGATCTCGACTTCCTCCCGTTCGAGCTTCTTCTGCGCCCTCTGCACCGCTGTCTTGGTGCCCTGGTCGACGATGACAGGCGGGGCGTCCCCGAGGGAGAACTCGATCGAGGAGATCCGGTTCCCGACGCTCCCCGTGAGGTTCGCTAGACCGTTCACCACACGGCGGTCAAAACCGTCTGGCAAGTGATCGGGATCGTCCGCGAGCGCGTTGATGCCCGAGAGGAATGTGCCCAAGGAACGCTCAACGAGGTCAGGCTCGACCTCGAAGAGCCGTGCGTGTGTCTCAGGAGGTTCGACCTCCAGGATCGTTGAGCCAGGAGCGAAGCCCACGAGGTCCAGTTGCGTTGCGTCGACGACATCGCCTGGCCTTCGACCGGAGCTGGTACTCGAGCCGGCGGTCAGCACGAGGGCGATGCGTTCCACCTCGGCCTGGACCTCACCCGCGATCCGGGCAAGCTCGGACAGCGCGATCCGGCCGTCCGGGGCGGCGTCGCCGCGGACGGTGATGCGGAGTCGGTTGCCCTTCGTCTCAGACCTCCTGCTTCCAACATCGTAAGCACGTCGGGACGGACAGCGTGCCGGAAACCCTGACCTCGCTCCGGGGCTTCGTCACGTGACCCTGGGCGGTTGAGCACGCCGTCGAGCCTCAACGCGGTCTGGCGCTTCATCTCGTCGAGGACGTGAGAGTACGTGTCGGCTGTGACAGAGTCGGGGAGTGGCCGGGGGGTCTTCACCGAGTTGATGGGGATCCTCGGCGAGGGCGTGAAGTCGAAGCTCACGTCGCGCCGGACGAGACAGCAGACGAAGACGTGATGGAGGACGGGGCGATCGAGGAACTCGGAGGTGGTCCAGCGTGAGGGGAGTTGTGCTTGCCGACCCTCGGTGCGGTGGGTATCTTGCGTTCCACTACTCCCCGCCGTCCTCCATCCGCAAGGGTGGAGCACTGGCGGGGATTATCATTGGGGGCCGTCGTGGGTGATCGCGCAGCGCCGTTCATCGACTACCAGAACACGTACATGGCTGCGCGCGACGCGTTCGCCAGTGCCGCTGAAAGGTACGACTACACGTTCGGCCAGGTCGATCCGGTCGCGCTCGGTGAGCCTGAGCTCCGAGAGCTTGACCGCCCCGATGTGGGGGACGAGGTGGTCGCGGACGTGCTGCCGGTTACGCGGTCGAGTCCCGCGAACAGCGTCGGACGGGCTGCTCCGTCCTCCAGTACCGTCGCGCGGGCCCATGACCGACCGCTCACCGCTCCGCATCCACCGCGGCGGCCTCACGGACCGCCCCGCGGCCGACACCGCGGTGTCGCGAGCGGTCCTCCTGCGGGTCGCGTCGGGCGACGAGCCCGAGACCTTCCGCCTCTCCCGGACCGGGCTGCTCGTCGCGTTCGGCAAGCAGGACACGAACAGGGCCGGTTTCCGCGACGCGGTCCTGGCCGCTCGGGCCAACGGGTACGAGGCGCTCGTGCGGCTCGCCGGCGGCCGCCCCGTGGTCTTCCACGACGGAACCCTGACCTTCGCGTACGCCGTCCGCGAGGAGACCCCGGTCGACGGCATCAAGGACCGGTTCGTGCTCGTCGCGGACGTCATGGTGGGCGCGCTCGCACGGCTCGGGGTCGACGCCCGCGTCGGCGAGATCCCGGGGGAGTACTGCCCCGGCGAGTACAGCGTGAACGCGCGCGGAGCGAAGAAGCTCGTCGGCATCGGCCAGCGCCTCATCCGTGGTGCGGCGCACGTCGGCGGCGTCATCGTGGTCGACGGCGCCGATCGCGTGCGCGACGCCCTGCTGCCCGTCTACGAGGCGCTCGGCATCGACTGGGACCCGGGGACCGTCGGCAGCGTGGCCGACGAGATGCCGGGCGCGACGCTCGGCGCCGTCGCGGACGCGGTCGTGGCGGTCCTGGGGGAGCGGTTCGACGTCTCCGAGGGGGAGCCGTCGCCGGGAACGTACGCGCTGGCCGAGACCCTCGAGCCCGAGCACCTCGCCCCGGCGTTCGGACCGGAGGACGAGGGCCTCGGAGAAGCGGCGGCTGGCTAGGGTCGAGGCGGTCTCCACCCCGTCACCCCGCGGAGGAGGGCAGCTCCATGCCGTGGACCCCGGAGGACATCCCCGACCAGCGCGGCCGCATCGCCGTCGTGACCGGCGCGAACAGCGGCCTGGGCCTCGCCACTGCGCGCGAGCTCGCCCGTAAGGGCGCGCACGTCGTGATGGCGGTACGCAACCAGGAACGGGCGAAGGCCGCGCACGCGGAGATCGAGGCGGCGGTCGCGGGCGCGAGCCTCGAGATCCGCGAGCTCGACCTCGCCTCCCTCGACTCTGTCCGGGCGTGCGCGGACGGCA
This sequence comes from Nitriliruptorales bacterium, assembly GCA_050700895.1. Classification (GTDB taxonomy): domain Bacteria; phylum Actinomycetota; class Nitriliruptoria; order Nitriliruptorales; family JAHWKO01; genus JBOHEE01. The sequence goes on from JBOHEE010000526.1 coordinate 13,759, forward strand.
TCGTCGGCGACCACGGGCGCATCGACCTGCTCGTGAACAACGCCGGCCTCATGGGCATCCCGGCGTCCACGACCGAGGACGGGTTCGAGATGCAGATCGGCGTGAACCATCTCGGCCACTTCGCCCTCACTCGGCAGCTGCTGCCCGCCCTCCTGCAGGCTCCGGCCGCTCGCGTCGTGTCGGTCACGAGCTTCGCGCGGCTCATGGGCCGCACCGCTCGGGAGGCCGACGTCCGCCTCCGCGGGCGCTACGACCCGTGGTTCGCCTACGGCCGGTCGAAGCTCGCGAACCTCCAGTTCGCGGTCGAGCTGCACCGCCGGCTCGACGCGGCAGGCGCGACGGTGGCGAGCCTCGCCGCCCACCCCGGCCTGTCGCACACCGACCTCCAGGCGCGCAGCGTCCGCGAGACCGGCGGCGGCCTCAGCCAGCGGTTCTGGCACGCTGCGGCGGGCGCCATCGGGATGTCACCCGCCCAGGGCGCCCTGCCGCAGCTCCGCGCCGCGACCGACCTCGACGCCCGCGGCGGAGAGCTCTACGCACCGATGTGGGTCACGTTCGGGCCGCCGGTCCGACGCCCGATCGTCGGCCCGTCGCTGAACCGCGAGCCCTGCCGGAAGCTGTGGGACCTCTCCGAGCGCGAGACCAACGAGCCCTTCGACGTCACCGCCATCACCGCGGAAGCTCACTGAGCACGGGGATGGACCTGAAGGGTCTGCGAGCGTTCTGCCTCGCGAAGGCGGGAGCGGCCGAGGAGTACCCGTTCGGGCCCGGGGCGCTCGTGATGAAGGTCGGCGGGAGGATCTTCGCGATCATCGGCGAGGACGACGATCCGCACACCGTCAGCCTGAAGTGCGAGCCGGGCCTCGCGGTCATCCTGCGCGGCTCCTACGACGCGGTGTCGCCCGGCTACCACCTCGACAAGCGCCACTGGAACACGGTGACGCTCGACGGATCGGTCAGCGACCGCGAGATCCGCGACTGGGTGGACGACTCCTACGACCTCGTCGTCGACGGCCTGGCGAGGAAGGTGCGGGATCGCCTCCGCGCCGCTGGGGGCTGACAGCCACCTACGGCGGGACGCCGCCCAGGACGGGTCCTCTCGAGAACGAGCCGGGGGGCACGGTCGCCAGCGTCCGGGCGCTCGGGGCCGCCTGCCGCGACGTCGCGGGTTACGTCGGAGGTCGACGTCGGCCCTGAGGCCGGGATCCCGGCCTCAGGTGTGACGTCGATGACATGACGCGGCTCGGCGCGCCTCGGGAGGGACCCGGACGGAGCGCGTCGAACCCCATGGGCGGTGCTCCCGCGGAGGTTCCATGCGCTCACCCCTGCTCCTCGTCGCCTGCCTCACGTCGGTCGTCGCCGTCGGTGCGCCGGCGGCCGCACTCGACACCGCCTCGGTCCTGCACCGGCCCGAGGCCGCACGGGTCCGCGCGACCGTGGCGGCGTCCGGGTCCGCGCTCGCGCCCGAGGGCGTCCCCGAC
>JBOHEE010000527.1:0-11928 GCA_050700895.1 Nitriliruptorales bacterium
GGGTCGTGGTGGACGGCACCGCTCACGACGCGGCGGTCGTCGTGCGCGAACGTCTCGGCGCGGGCGACGCCGTCGACGGGCCGGCGGTCATCGAGGGCGCGGACACGACCTGCCTCGTCCTCCCCGGCCAGCGAGCCGAGGTCGATGCGATCGGGTCGCTCGTGGTGCGGGAGGCCGGCGCGTGAAGGCGCAATCCGTCGGGGGCCTACGCTCCGCGCAGCGGCGCGGGACTTGCGGGGCCGCGCTCCGCTTCTTGAGGCCCCCGAACCCCCAATCAGCCTGCGACGATGCGGTCGGCGATCTCCCTCGCCTCGTCCACCCGGTCGGCGTCGACGAAGATCCGGGTGCCCCAGTCCCCCGCGAAGAAGATGCGGGTGAAACGGCCGGAGGTCTTCTCCCAGTGCGCGATGCCTGCGGCGTCGAGCGCCTCGACGATCGCCTCGGCATGGTCGTCGGTGTACTGGTCGAGATGGACGGTCCGCACGACGCGAAGGGTACGCCGTGGACCCGGTGACGCTGGAGGTGACCCGCAACGCCCTCGTCGGGATCGCCGAGGAGGCCGGCGCCGCGCTGCGCCGGACCGCCTACTCCCCCAACATCAAGGAACGCGTCGACTGCTCGACCGCCCTGTTCGATCCCGGAGGTGGAATGGTCGCCCAGGCGGAGCACATCCCGGTCCACCTCGGCTCGATGCCGGCGTCGGTCGCCGCTTCCCTCGACGTGTTCGGGGAGCTGGCGGCGGGCGACCAGGTGCTCGTCTCCGACCCGTTCGCCGGCGGCACCCATCTGCCCGACTGGACGCTCGTCGCGCCGGTGTGGCACGACGAGCGTCTCATCGGCTTCGTGGCCACCAGGGCACACCATGCCGACGTCGGCGGGGCGGCGCCGGGCAGCATGCCCGCCGGGGCGCGCGAGATCTTCGCCGAGGGCCTCCGCATCCCGCCGGTGCGGCTCTTCCGCGACGGTGAGGCGGACCGTGACCTCCTCGCCCTGCTGACCGCGAACACCCGGACGCCGCGGGAGCGGATGGGTGACCTGCGCGCCCAGGCCGGGGCGAATCGCCTCGCCGGGCGGCGGCTCCGGGAGCTCGCCGACCGGCTCGGGCCGGACCTCCTGCTCGAGGCGATGGGGGCGACGCAGGATCACGCGGAGCGGGCCATGCGCGCCGCCCTCGGCGCCGCCCCGGACGGCACCTACCGCTTCGAGGACGTGCTCGACGACGACGGGTTCGGCGAGGAGCCGATCCGGATCGCCGCAACGGTCACGATCGACGGCGAGGCGATGACGATCGACTTCGCCGGCTCCGACCCGCAGTGCGCCGGTCCGGTGAACGCTCCGCTGGCCGTGACCACGTCGTGCTGCTACTTCGCCCTGCGCGCGGTGCTCGCCCCCGACATCCCCGCGAACGCGGGCGCCTACCGCCCGCTCACGATTCACGCCCCCGACGGCAGCGTCGTGAACGCCCGTCCCCCCGCCGCGGTGGCCGCCGGCAACGTCGAGACCTCGCAGCGGATCGTCGACGTCCTGCTCGGGGCGCTCGCCGGGGCGCTGCCGGAGCGGGTCCCGGCCGCCTCCCAGGGGACGATGAACAACACCCTGCTCGGCGGCCCCCACGGGGACGACAGCTTCGCGTACTACGAGACGGTCGCCGGGGGTCACGGCGCGGGACCGACGTGGGACGGGATGAGCGGCGTCCACACGCACATGACGAACACCCGCAACACCCCGGTCGAGGCGTTCGAGGTCGCCTACCCGCTGAGGATCGTCGAGTACCGGCTCCTCGACGGCTCCGGCGGGGGCGGGGCGCACCGCGGTGGGGACGGGGTGCGACGCACCATCGAGGTCCTCGGGGAACGGGCGACGTGCTCGCTGCTCACCGAGCGGCGCCGGCACGCGCCGTGGGGCCTCGCCGGGGGCGAGGACGGGCGGCCGGGGCGCAACCTCCTCGTCCGGGACGGCGAGGAGACCGAGCTCCCGTCGAAGACGACCGTCGAACTCCACAGGGGAGATCGCGTTGTCGTCGAGACTCCGGGCGGGGGTGGCTACGGTTCCGCGAACGATCGCGCGTGAGGGGCGGGATTGACGCACCAAGTCGACGCCTGGGTGCCCCTCGAGGGGAACCCGGAGAAGCTCGCCGACGCCCTGCGTGATCCGCCCCCGTTGTGGCTGCCGGAGCCCGTCGACGCGCGCGGGCCGGGCCACTGGGGGTTTCCCGCGCATGCGGGTCCGGTGACCCGGCTGGTCACCTGCCGCGTCGGCGACGCGGGCGGCACCGGCACCACGGTCCGTCGGCACCTCCACTGGCAGGCGGATCCCGAGCCACACGAGCCCGGGGAGGAGGCGGGCCGGTCCCTGCCATCGTTCATCGGCACGCTCGAGCTGCGCGCGGTCGGGGAGCGGCGCGTCGACCTGCGCCTCGACGGCGGCTACGAGCCACCGGAAGGCCCGATCGGCGCGGCGCTCAGCCCCGCCCAGGTGCGCCTCCTCGCCGAGACGAGCATCCGCATGTTCCTCGCAGACGTCGCCGACCGCCTCCTCGCCACCGTCGAGGACTGACCGACGGCTCGTCCCGCACCACCCTCACGTTGTGTGCGCATCTGGTTCCACCCCTCGGAACTGCATGCTCACAGAACGGGGGGTAGCTAGCTAGGGGATCGAGGGGACGCTCCCGTCGCCGGTGGCCGTGGTCTCCTCTGGCTCCTCGTACCACGAGTAGGCGTAGGACGGCTTGTCGATCTCGCGCGCGAAGGTGCTGAGCTTCAGCGGGCGGAACGTGTCGCACATGACCGCGAGCTCGTCGGTCCACTCCGCACCGAGCGACTTCTCCGCGAGCCCCGGCTGGGGGCCGTGCGGGATGCCCGAGGGGTGGAGGGTGATCGAGCCGACATCGATGCCCTTGCGCGAGCTGAAGTTGCCGTCAACGTAGTAGATCATCTCCTCGGAGTTCAGGTTCGCGTGGTTGTAGGGGATCGGCACCGACTCCGGGTGCCAGTCGAGCGGCCGCGGGCAGAAGGAGCAGATGACGAAGTTGTGCCCGGCGAAGGTCTGGTGGACCGGCGGGGGCGCGTGGACCTTCTTCGCGATCGGCTCGAAGTCGTGGATCGAGAACGTCCACGGGTAGAGGCAGCCGTCCCAGCCGACGACGTCGAAGGGGTGGTAGTCGAGGACGTAGGTCTGGAACCCGTCCCGCACCCGGACCGTCAACGGGAACTCGCCCCGCTCGTCGTTGGTCTTCAGCTCGGCGGGGCCGTGGAGGTCGCGGTTGTAGTAGGGGGCGTGCTCGAGGAGCTGGCCGTACTCGTTGCGGTAGCGGCGCGGGATCTCGAACGGGCCGGGCGAGGTGAAGACGAGGTGGCGCTGCGGCTCGTCGTCGGCGAACACGAACCGGTGGGTCATGCCCCGGGGGATGTTGACGTAGTCGCCCGCCTGGTACGGCAGGTCGCCGAGGATGGTCTGGACCGTCCCCGCGCCCTCGTGGACGAAGACGAGCTCGTCGCCCTCGCCGTTGCGGTAGAAGGTGTCGTTGCCCGTCTCGGGCCGGGCGAACCGGATCTCGACGTCGCTGTTCCACATCAAGAGCCGTCGCCCACTGAGCGCGTCGCCCCCCGGCGGGACGTCCCAGGTGTCGAGGAGATGGTGGGCGTGGGCGTCGGGGACCCACTCCTCGCGCTCGACCGGCTGGAACCGACCGAGCTCCTTCACCCGGCACGGCGTGTTCAGGTGGTAGAGGATCGACTCGGGGCCGTTGAAGCCCTCGAGGCCGATCACCTCCTCGGTGAGAAGCTTCCCGTTCATCCGCGCTTGGGTGTGGCGCTTCGCGGGAATCTGTCCGTGGCGCACGTACATCGTCATCGCCGAACCTCCTCCCGGCTCACCCGGCTCGCCGCAGACCGCACGCGATGGTGCGCTCTCCGCCCGAGTCTGCCGCAGCCAGGGACCGCCCGCAGCTTCCGTCCGGCCCCCGCACAGGCCTCACCGAGCGATCGTGAATCACTCGGGCGATATGCCGCCTGAACCCTTCACGATCTCCCGGTTGGCGCCGGTGACGACGTTCCGCAGCTCCCCCAGCCGGTCCACGCTCAGGACCACCTCGTCCCCCGGCTCGAGCCAGGGGTAGGCGTCGGGGCCGTGGACGAGGGAGAGCTCCAGGATGCAGCCGGTCCCGGCCGTTCCCGACCCGAGGACGTCGCCGGCGGCGACGTTCGCGCCCCGGGACGCGTAGGCGAACAGCTCCGCGAACGACCAGTGGATCGAGGCGAGGTTGGCCCGCGAGTACTCCTTGCCGTTCACGCTCGCGGTCATCGTGAGGTCGTAGGCGCGCTCGGTGGCGACATCGGCCAGCTCGTCGGGGGTGACAAGGAACGGGCCGAGCGTGGTGGCGAAGTCCTTGCCCTTCGCCGGACCGAGGTGGAGCGCCATCTCGGCACGCTGGAGGTCCCGTGCCGACCAGTCGTTCATGATCGTGAAGCCGGCGATGTGCCCGGCGGCGTCCTCTGCCGCGATGTCGCGGCCACCGAGACCGAGCACCGCGGCGACCTCGAGCTCGTAGTCGAGCGCCTGCGAGCCCGGGGGGAGAGCGACCTCGTCGTCCGGGCCGACGATCCCGTGCGGGTTCGAGAAGTAGAACACCGGCAGCTCGTACCACGCCGGGTCCATCTGGTACCCGCGCGCCCGGCGCGACGTCGCGACGTGATCCTCGAAGGCATAGAAGTCCCGCACCGACGGCGGCGTCGGGATCGGGGCGCGGAGGCGGACCTCGTCGAGACCGAGCACCTCGTGCGGATCGCGCCCGGCCCGGTCGCCGGCTTCGGCCAGCCGCTCGCCGTCGTCGCCGAGCAGGCCGAGCAGCGACTCCCCCCGACCGAGTCCGTGGACGCGGTCGTCGATCACGAGACCGACCCGGTCCTCGGCGGACCCGGCGGTCCGGTAGGTCGCCCAGCGCACCTCGGCCTCCTGTGTGCGTGGGGAGGGACCACGCGCGACCGAGGCTAACCGGCCGCAGATCCTCCAGACGAGGAGGGCAAGGCCCAGCACCTCTTCCGCCCTTCGCTCATCAATCGCCAACATGCGCGTGGTCACGGTGCGGGGCGATCCCTCGGGGCCGGCCCAGCACCTCTTCCGCCCTTCGCTCATCAATCGCGGTTCGACCGGGCGGGCTGCCGCACCGAGTGGCTAGCGTCTGGCGGATGGGTCAACGCACGGTCGTCTCCTGCCCGTCCTGCGGATCAGAGCCGGGCACGGGGAGGTTCTGCCGCGAGTGCGGAGCCCAACTCCACGCGGTGGCGACGGCGGTTGCCGGCACCGAAGCCGGGTCGTCCCGCGAGGGAGCCATCCGGGTTCCTCCCCGGTACCGCCTCCTCGCGGTGGTGACCGCCCTGGCAGTGTCTGCGACCGTCCTGGCTGTCGTCGCCCTGCGCCGCAACGCCGCCTCGGACGAGCTGCCCGCGTTCGGTCAGCTGACCGGGGGCGAGCCGGGTGCCGGGGCGTGGGGGGCTGTGGTCGCGCCGATCACGGCGTCGACGTTGCGCATCGAGAGCGTTGCCGCCGCTCCGGGGGCGGTCGTGGTCACCGGAGCCGACTCGGTGGCGGCGCTCGAGCCCATGCGCGGCGACCTGCTCTGGCAACGCACGCTGGCGCTCCCAGGCTGGGCCGTCGCGGTCGCCGGCGACCTCGTCGTCACCAGGGAGACCCGGAAGGGTGGCGGGGTGGAGCTCCGCGGCATCGACGCGACGAGCGGTACGACGCGCTGGGTACGGCGCGACCTCGTCGACCCCGAACCGGTTGTGGCGGGCGAGGACATCGTGCTCCTGCGGGAGCAGGCCGACGGTGCCGATCCCGCGCTGCAGCGTCTCGACGACTCGACCGGCGCGACCGTGTGGGAGGCTCCCCTCGCGGGAGAGCTCGTCGGTGCGACGGTCGTGGGCGACATCGTCGTCGCCCAGACGGTGACGATCGACGCGGCCGACGACGGCGGAACGCAGCAGCAGATCGCCGTCAACGCGCATGATCTCGGTAACGGTGAGGCGCGATGGACGCTGGCGACCGCCCCCGCCGCCGGAGAGGGCATCCCGCCCGCCGTGCCCCCGGTCGCCGCCGGTCCCGAGGCGGTGGTCGTCAGCGACGCGGTCGGCCGAGTGTTCGCGCTCGACGTGACAACCGGGCGGGAGCGCTGGCGGGACGCCGGCCCGCGGCGCGGCGCCGGGCTCGCCGTCGTCGGCGACGTCGCCCTCTACAGCGTCCGCGGCAACGAGGTCCGCGCCGTAGGCCTCTCGGACGGCGGTATCCGGTGGGAGACCGGCGCGATCGGGGTCCGCGCTCTCACAGCTCTCGTCGGCGACGGAGCGGGTGTCGCCGTGCTGGACCTCGACGGAGAGGCGCTCGTCCTCGACGCGCGCAACGGTGACGAGCTCGTCAGGATGGACGTGTCAGGTCCGACCGCCTTCCACAGCGGCACGCTCGTGGTGGGCTCGAGCAGAGGCGAGGTCACCGCCCTGGAGCCGTCCACGGGGGTCAGCCTCTGGACGACCTCCGTGCCGCCACGCGGGACCGCGTGGCTCGCGGCCGATTCCGGTCAGGTGTACGTCACCGTGCCCGATCCGACGACGATCGTCGCGTTCGAGGCCCGGACCGGCGACGTCGCGTGGCGTCGCCGGATTCTGGGCCGCGGCGTGTCGGCACCCACCCCCGATGGCAGCGATCGCCTCGTCGTTCGTATGGCCCTGGACGTCGGCGGCCCCCAGGCCGTGACGCTGGCTCTCAGGTCCGCCAGCGGCCAGATCGCGTGGGCGAAACTGGGGCGGGAACGAGCGGTCCCGGGAGGCCCGCTCCGGCCGGCAGCGGTGACACCAGCGGTCATCATCGACGAGAGCGCCGGCACTGTCAGGGGGCTCGACAGCCGGACCGGTGAGCCCCGCTGGTCGCTCGGGGTCGGAGGGTCGGACAACGAGGTGACCGCGGTCGTCGGTGGGGAGCGTCTCGCGTTCGCCTCCACCGCCAACGGAGGGCTCGTCGCGATCGAGCCGTCCGACGGCAGCGTGACATGGGAGGTGTCGCTGCCGTCACCCGCGTTGTGGGTCATCTCATCGGCGGAGACGGCGGTGGTCGCCGGGGAGGACGCCACGATCCGGGCGGTCGACGGTGCGGTGCGCTGGGAGGTGCAGCTCCCGAGGGTCGCGAGCCACCCGCCGCTGGTGATCGGCGACACGGTGATCGTCAACGACGGTCGCCTCGTCGGGATGGCGCGAGCCAGCGGGAGGATCCGCTGGGAGCTGCCGATCCGTCAGCCGCTCGTGGGACCGCCGGTCGCTGTCGGGGAGTCGGTCGCGGTGGCAACGCGGGACGGGTCGGTCCACGTGGTCGCGGCCGCGACGGGGAGGACGCTCCGCCAGCACCTCGTTTCCGGGCGGGTCCTGGCCGGACCGGTCGTCTGCGGCGCCCAGCTCTGCGTCCTGACCGACGACGGCCGACTCCGCCCTGTCGACTGAGGCCCAAGCTGGGCGACAGAACCCCAGGCGAATGCCGGGGGCTCAGCCCCGACACGACGGGCATTCCCGAGGGTGGCGCCCAAGCTGGGCGACAGAACCCCGGGCGGATGCCGGGGCTCGAGCGGTGCGGGCGGTGGGATTCGAACCCACACGGCCTTTCGGCCAAGGGCTTTTAAGGCCCTCGTGGCTACCTAGCGTTACACCACGCCCGCATTCGACTACGCAGCGTCATACTTGCGTCGAGTTCCGCGGAAAAGGTACCGCCGTTGGCGTCAGTCCGGCCTTTGGCTCAAGCGGCGGCGGCGGCCCCCAGGCCGCCGATCCAGCCGGTGACGCAGGTGACGAAGCGGTCGGCGGCCTCGAGCTGGGGGACGTGGCCGACGTCTGGGAACTCCTCGAAGGTCCAGTCCGGCCGTACCTGCGCGAGCCGCTGCGCGGCGGCGGCGGGGACGAGGCGGTCCTCCGAGCCCTGGATGACGAGCCCCGGCGCCTCGATGCGGGCGACGAGCTCCTCGATCTTCCGCCGCCGCAGCAGGAGCGGCACCATCGACCGCGCCGCCTCGAGGAACGCGTCCGACGTCCAGCCGGTGTCCGCGCGCTCGCGCGCGAGCTCCATGTGCGCCGCGACGACGTCCTCGTGCACGCGCGACACGTCGACGGTGCAGAGCTCCAGGACGTCGCGGGTGACCCCCTCCGGACCGAGCTTCTCGTAGCGCCGCTCGAGGAGCCTCTGGGCGAGCCCGGGAACCATGTAGGCGGCAAAGTGGCCCACCACCCGAGGATCGAGGTTCGCCCGCCGGAGCCGGTCACGGGGCTTGAGCGGGAGGGCGGCGCCGACGGTCACGACCGCCTCGACGAGGTGCGGTGCCCGAGCCGCCACGAGCAGTGTGATGAGCCCGCCCATCGAATTGCCGACGATCACCGCCGGCTCGCCGATCTCCTGCTTGAGGTAGCGGAGGAGGAGATCACGCTGCGGGAGCACCGCCGCCGAGCGGCCCGCGAGCGGGGTACGTCCGAAGCCGGCGAGGTCGGGCGCGACCACGTGGCCGTGCTCGGCCAGTGCCGGTGCCACCGCCAGCCAGTTGAGGTGGGAGCCGCCGAGCCCGTGGATGAGCACGATCGGGCGCCCCTCGCCGCCGAAGTCGGCGACGTGAACCGGTCCGTGGACGTCCACTTCGAGGCTGCGCATGATCCGATCCTATGCGCCGCGGTGACGCTCACCGAAGGCGCACGATCTCCCAGCAGAGGATGTCGTGGAGGCGCACGTCGCTGAGCTGGGCGCCGAACGACGCCGGCTCGTCGCGCTCCGCCAGCTCCTTGCGCACGGCGTCGAGCACGTCCGCCCCGTCGATCAGGTCCTGGCGGATCGCCGCCCAGTAGAGGCGCCCTTGGCGACCGCGACGGAAGTCACGCATCGAGCGCGACACCTCCCGCGCCATCTCCTCGTAGATGCCCCGGACGCGACCGTCGAGAATCGGGAAGAAGGTGGGCCGCTTGAAGTGAAGGATGACGTGGATCTTGCCCGGGACCATGCCACGCGGCCGGCCGTTGTAGAAGGCGCGGTAGAGCTCCTCCGCGTCGTCGTAGAGCCCGCCCTCGACGGTCGGGTCGGCGTCGACGAGTCGCGCCCCCTCCGGGAGCAGCTGCCAGGGGGCGTTGAAGGACCTGTCAACGAAGTACTGCAGCTCGGAGCTCGTGATGCGGAGGTTCGTGATCCGCGTCTGGAGCACGTCACGGGCGCTGATCTCGTTGGGCCCCCCCGGGCGTTCCGCGAGGTCGTACTCCGCGATCACGCGTTCGTGGTTCGCGATGTACGTCGCAACAGCCCCCACCGGGTCCTCGACCGGCGCGCCGGCCATAACGAACTCCATGCGTGCCTCCGCTCGCTCATCTCCGAGGCTAGAGGCCTTGGCTCGGCAAAGTTGTCGCGTTTGAGTCAAGTTTTCGTGGGCGAGTCAAGTTTCGGGGGTTCATGCCTCGACGGGCCGGGGCGAAGCCCCGTTAGGGCTTGGCCCTTGCTCGTCCCCGAATGGACTGCACCAGTCCATCGAGGATGTCGGCCTCGCTCGCGACCAGTGCGTCGAAACCGAAGCGGTCCATCACCGCGGCGACGATCAGCACCCCGGCGACGATGACGTCCTCCCGGCCTTTCGCCATCGGTCCAAGCCTCGCCCGTTCGGCCGACGTCATCGCGGCGAGGTCGCCCAAGACCGCCGCCACCGAGTCGCGCGGGACACGGGCCCCGTGGATGGGTTCGGGGTCGTAGCGTTCGAGCCCGAGGTGGAGCGCCGCAAGCGTCGTGACGGTCCCGGCGACCCCGACGAGCGCGGCGCAGGAGTCCGGATCCGCTCCCGCTGCGGCGAGGTGCGCCGCCCCCTCCTCGCAGCGGGCAGCAGCCTCCTCCCGTGCCGCCCCGAGCTCCGCGGTGGACGGCGGGTCGGAGGGCACGCAACGCTCGGTGAGCCGTACCGAGCCGAGCTGGAGTGAGACCGCGGCCGCGAGATTCCCCTCGCCGTCGCCGACGACGAGCTCCGTGGAGCCGCCGCCGACGTCGAGGAGGAGGGTCGGCCGCGGCACGTCGAGCGCCGCGGCGACGCCGCGGAACGTCGTCGCGGCCTCCTCGTCACCGCTCAGGACCTCGGCCTCGATCCCCCCGGTGCGTTCGCGTACGCCGGCGAAGAAGCGCTCCCGGTCCGCCGCGTCGCGGACTGCGGAGGTAGCGGCGATCCGGACGGCGTCCCCCGCGACGCCGAGCTCCTCCCATGTGCCGCGGTAGCGCGCGAGGACCTCGAGGGTCCGGACGAGCGACCCGTCGTCCAGCCGGCCGCGCTCATCGACGCCGCGCCCGAGTCGGGTGATCTCCATCTCGCGCGCGAGGGTGGAGCCGTCGGCGTCGACCACCAGCAGCCGGACGGTGTTCGACCCGACATCGACCGCGGCCCGCCGCGAGCCGTCCGTCACTCGTCACCTCCGGTCCCACCCGCCTCAGCCGCGCCGCGGTCGTCCGCGACGTTCGGACGCTCCGCCGGCGGTGCCGCCTCATCCGGCGCGCCGACGACGCGTTCGGGCCGGCCGCCGGGTCCGTAGGCGCGCTCGAGGAGCTCCTCCTCGACGCATGGCCCTGGGCACGGCATCGGCGCGATCCGCTCGCAGGTCCAGCGCCCGACCGGGTTGTCGCCGGTCGCAAGCGTGTGGGCGAGCTGGACGTGGAGGCACTTGACGTAGTCGGGCATCCCGCCCGCCCCCGGGTCGCCCGGGAGCGGCGCCTCGAGCGAGTCACGGAACGCGACGTAGCGCTCGTGGGAGCCGGCGTAGTCCTCGGCGAAGTCCGTCTCGGCCTGCAGGCGGTCGCTCAGCGCCGCCATCTCACCCTCCGCCTCGAGACGCCCGACGTGCTTGCGAGCAAGCGGGCAGGTGAGCCAGAAGACGGTCGGGAACGGGGTCCCGTCCTCGAGGCGAGGCGCGACCCGGACCGTCGTCGGGAGGCCGTACACGCAGCGGTGCACCACGGCGTTCCGGCCCCGGGCGGGGCGCCCGATCTGCCTCGAGACGACCGCCCGCTCAGCGTCGCCCATAGGCGGGGCGGCCGCGGCGCGCTCGTACGAGGCATCGGGATCCCGCCGCAGCGCGTCTTCCGACGCGGGGAGCGATGACGCCGGGGGCGTGGTCAGCGGCGACCGTCGCGCTGCCGCCGCGCCTCACCCTGGATCATCTGCGACGAGTGCATGAAGCGGCGCAGGCGCTTGTCGAAGTCGCGGTCGAGCTTGCTGCGCCGGGGTGCGGGAGCCTCGGGCTCCCACTCCGGATCGGCCTGCTTGATCGACAGGTCGACCTTGCCGTCCTCCTTGATGTTGAGGACCTTGACCTCGACCTCCTGGCCTTCACCCAGGTAGGCGAAGATGTTCTCCACGTAGTCACGGTCCACCTCGGAGACGTGGCAGAGCCCGGTGACGACGCGAGGGTCCTCCGGGTCCTCGGGGAAGAGCGGAACCTCGATGAAGGCTCCGTACTCCTCGAGACGGACGACCTTTCCTTTGACGATCTGACCTGACGCCAGCAATCGGCCTCCTTCCATCGGCACGCGACCGCGCGAGCAGGTCGTGCCGCTTCATCCAGTCGGCTGGGATGCGCCGCCCACGATGCCCTGTGGAGGAGCCTCGCGCGTCGGAGCGGCAAGCTGGGCGCCACCAAGGGCGCCCGAAGGCAGGGTAGGGAGGCGCCACCGGCAGGGCAACCGCCGGATGAGTCGGGGGCTACGTCTCACGCCGCCCCGAGAGACTTGCCTGGCAGCGCTCGACTCCTTGAGCCCCCGAACCCCCAGAGTCGGGGGCTACGTCTCACGCCGCCCCGAGAGACTTGCCTGGCAGCGCTCGACTCCTTGAGCCCCCGAACCCCCAGAGTCGGGGGCTACGTCTCACGCCGCCCCGAGAGACTTGCCTGGCAG
>JBOHEE010000528.1:0-18006 GCA_050700895.1 Nitriliruptorales bacterium
GGCCGTGTGGGACTGGTTCGCCACCCCGAACACGTGGCTGGACGGCGACACCCCGGAGGAGGCCCTACGCAACGGTGACCGCGCCGCCGTCGACCGGGCGGTGGCCGGGATGCTGCAGGAGTGACACCGGTCGGTGCCTGCAGACGCTCGAACTGTCCCGTTCCCGAACCGACCACCGACGTGCTCCGGCACCTGCGCACCACCACCTGGCCGGCCGGACTGCCGCTGCGCCGGGGCCACAAGCGACGGCACCCGGACCCGACGGCGCTCGTACCGGCGAAGGGCGACACCCGCTTCGCGCCGCTCGACGAGATCGACCACGTCTACCTCGCCCGGACCACGTTCGCCGCACTGCTCGAGTCGGCGTTCCATGACGCCGCACCGCCGGCGCCTCGACTGCCCGAGGCGGTCATCGCCCTGTGGAGCGAGGCCGAGGTGGTCCTGAGGGCCGACGTCCGGCTGATCGACCTGCGCGACCCGGCCCTGACGGAGCTCGGGCTCGATCGCTCCCAGCTGACCGCGACCACGGCGGCCCACTACCCGTGCACACAAGTCTGGGCACAGCGGTTGCGCGGCCGCCACGTCGGCGGACACCCGACCCACGGCCTGGTGTGGCACTCCCGTCAGCTCGAGCTGCACGCCGGGGCCGCCGCGAAACGCCCAGCCCTGACCGAGCTGCTCGACGAGCACCCTGCCGAGGTCGCGGTCGTGTGGTCCCCACCGGCCACCTCCGACCTGCTGGCCTCCGGCGCCGGCGGGCTCGGCCGGCTCGACACCGGGACGGGCCGCACCTACGTCGACGATGGCATCGCCCTGCTGCAGATCGTGTCCCAGTAGGGAGCGAGAACGAGAAGGTGACGGACGGAGCGTCGGCCCCGCGCGTGATCACGCAGGCGCCAGCAACCCGCACTCATCCTCAGGCCAGTATTTCCAGCGATCGATGGAAATGACCGGTCTCGGGTCCCGTCCACGGGCACACCCGGGACTTGCGTCTCGCGGCGGCACACCGTTGGGTTGGAGTACGTCGACCGATGGAGCGACATGTCCGCGCAGGAGGAGCGCCGGGCTGCGGCCCGCGAGCAGGAGGCTCCGGATCCCGGTCAGGAGTCTGAGGGGGCGAGCCCGCTCGAACGCGTCCAGGCCCAACTGGAGCAGGAGAGCGAGAGCGAGAGCGAGAGCGAGAGCGAGATCGAGATCGAGATCGAACACCCCGCGAAGCTCCTGCGCATCGCGCACACCGTCCGCAGTCTCCTCGACGAGGTGAAGACCACCGAGCTCGACGAGGCCGGCCGGCGGCGTCTCGCCGACATCCACGAGCGCGTGATGAAGTCGTTGCACGAGATCGTGTCGGAGGACCTGAGCGCCGAGCTCGAGGGGATCACGGCCGGGGCGACCGACGACGACGTTCCGAGCGCCGCCGAGCTCCGGATCGCACAGGCCCAACTCGCCGGTTGGCTCGAGGGGCTCTTCCGCGGCATTCAGGCGAGCATGGCGAGCCAGCAGCGGCTCCTCCAGCAGCAGCTCCAGCAGATGCAGGACCAGGGCCCGCCCCGCGAGCAGACGACGGGCGGCCAGTACCTCTGAGAAGGGGGGTTCGGGGGACTCAGGAAGTCGAGCGACCTCCCCGAGTCTCTCCTTGGGCGCGAGACGTAGTCCCCCGACCGATCAGGCGGGTTCGTCCCGGGCCCGCTCCTCCTCGGCCTCGACCTCGACCGGCTCCGCTTCGCGTCCGGCCGCGAGGACGGCCGCTCCGGCGCCGAGCCCCGTCACGAGGGTGATGGTGCCCCAGATGCCCCCCTCCAACCCGAACCCGAAGGCGTTGTCCAGCGACGCGGCGCCCGGACCGGTGAAAGCGAGCGCGACCGCGGCGGTCGCGTTCACGAGGGGCAGCTCGTAGCCGCCCTCACTGTTCCAGAGGCCGTTCGGCGCGTGGGCGGCGACAGCGGCGTTCAGCATCACCCCGAGGATCCCGGCCGCGGCGAACGGCGTGAGGAAGCCGAGGACGAGCAACGCTCCGCTGGCTGCCTCGACGGTGCCCGTGACGACGGCCATGGTGCGGCCCTCGCGGTAGTCGAGCGAGTCCAAGAAGCTGCCGGTGCCGTCGGGACCGTGGCCACCGAACCATCCGAAGAGCTTCTGCGTGCCGTGGCCCACGAAGAGTGCGCCGACAACCACGCGGAGCAACAGCAGTCCGAAGGACATGGATTCTCCCCCTGCGACGTCGGCACGAGGTTCGCCGACGGGCTCGCCAGACGCATGCCGCTGTCACGGTCGAACGGTCGCCTTGGAGACGTCCCGGGCTGTGATGGACGGCGACCGTGGATCCCTCAGCGCAAGCCTCTCGGGCTGCGCGGAGCGTCGGCCCCCGACCTGCTTGTCAGGCGGCGTCCACGAGGTCGCCCCGCAGCGAGGAGAGGTCGTAGTTGCTCGCCGGATGACGGAGCTTCGCGAGCGCGAGCTTCTCGAGCTGACGGATCCGCTCGCGGCTCATGCCGAACTCGTCGCCGATCTCGGCCAGGGTGCGCTCCTCGCCGTCGATGAAGCCGAAGCGGAGCATGATGATGCGCCGCTCGCGCTCATCGAGGCCGGAGAGTGCCTGCTCGATCATGATCTTCGCATCCCGCGCCCAGGCCTGGCCCTCGGGGTCGACCGCGTCGTCGTCGGGGATGAGCTCCCCGAGCGAGGCGCTGCCGTCCTCGCCGACCGGACGGTCGAGCGAGCCGGTCCGCTGGAGCGCGTCGTTCACGTCCCGGATGCGCTCGACGGTGAGGCCGGTGGCGTCCGCCACCTCCTCGTCCTTCGGGTCGCGTCCGAGCTGCTGACGCAGGTCGGTCTCGGCCCGGCGGATCTTCGCCGACATCTCCCAGATGTGGGCCGGGACCCGGATCGTGGTCGCCTTCCCGGAGAAGCCGCGCTGGAGGGCCTGGCGGATCCACCACACCGCGTAGGTCGAGAACTTGTAGCCCTTGGTGTGATCGAACTTCTCGACCGCACGCATGAGCCCGAGGTTGCCCTCCTGGATCAGCTCGAGCAGGTCGAGCTCGCGGCCGCGCCACTTCTTCGCCTGCGCGACGACGAGACGGAGGTTGGCCCGGACCATGTGGTCCTTCGCCCGGTCGCCCTCACGCGCGATCGCTCGGAGCTGCGCGCGCCGACGCGGGGTGAGCCCGCTCTCGTCGCGCAGCATGCGCGTGGCTTCGAGCCCCGCCTGATAGCGCTTCGCGAGGTCGGCCTCCCGCTCGGCGTCGAGCAGCTCGTAGCGACCGGCGAGGTTCAGGTACTGGCGAACCGAGTCGGCGAGGAGCGTCATCGCCTCGGGGTGCGGCGTCTCCTCGGCGTCGGGCGCGGTGTCGTCGACGACCTCGAGGTCCCGGTCCCTGGCGAGCTCGAGGACGTCGTCCATCCACCCCTCGGCATGGGCGAGCGGGTCATGGGCCTGCTCGAGCTCCGAGAGCAGGAGGTAGCCGCGTTCGGCGGCGCGCTCGAGCAGCTCGGTGGCCGCGGCGTCGGTCGCCGCGAGCTCGGTCATCGTCACGTCGGACTCCTGTGTGTCACGTTGCAGGTGAGCGCAGGGCCCTGCGCTCGGGGTACGGGGGTGCGCGATCCGCGCCCGTCCCTCGTGGAACGTCACGCCACCCGCCTGGGTTCCCTGCAACGCTGGGCGGCATGAACTCCATCCCCACGAGCATTATCGGCAACCACGACGCGGATGTTGAGCACTTCGCGCCGATTGCTACGGTCGAGCCGTGACCGACAACGGTATCGAAGCCCGCGTTCTGGCCGAAATCGACGCGCTGGGGGTTGCCTACGAGACGATCCGCATCGATCCGGATCTCGCCGACACCGCCTCGTTCTGCGCGCACTACGGCTACGCGCTCGAGGACTCCGTCAACTGCATCGTCGTCGCGTCCCGCGACGATCCGCCGCTGCTCGCGGCGTGCCTGAATCTCGCGACGACGAAGCTCGACGTGAACAAGCGCGTCCGGAAGCTGCTGGGCGTCCGCAAGCTGTCGTTCGCCTCGGCCGACCTCACGCGGGACGCGACCGGCATGCTCATCGGCGGGGTGACCCCGTTCGGCCTCCCGCGGGATCAGCCCGGGGGACCCGACCCGTTGCGCCTCTACGTCGACGCCCGGGTGGTGGAGCGGCCGAGGGTGATCGTCGGCGGGGGCAGCCGCTCCCTCAAGGTCCTCGTCGACAGCGCGGCCTTCCACCGCCTCGACCGCGCCGAGATCGTCGAGGACCTCGCCATCGACGCCTGAACACCCGTCCTGTGCGTCACCAGTTCCACCCCCCGGAAACCATGACGCACAGAACCCGTCAGTCGGGGGACTACGTCTCGCGCCGCTCCGAGAGACTTGGACGGCGCCGCTCGACTTCATGAGTCCCCCGAACCCCCCGTCAGTCGGGGGCGAAGCGGGCGAGGGCGGCGGCGAGCTCCTCGGGGGCGCGGGTGGGGCGGCCGGCGAGGTCGGTCGCCGCGGCTCTCAGGTCGAGCGAGGCGATCGGATCTCCGTCACGGGTCATGCCCTGGTGCCAGCGCCCGCCGCACGTCGGAGACCCCGGTCGCGATCGTGAGCCGCTCCCCCATCGACGCCGGCTCGTGGAACCTCGCCGTCGCCTCGACGACGACGAGATGGAAGCCCTCGGCCTTAGGAGGGCGGTGCCTCCGGGGTGCCGAGCTCCTCGAGCACGTCGTCGGCGAGGGACGGCCATGCCGCGACGGCCCAGTCGCCGAACGGGCGGTCGGCGAGCGACCCGCACGCGATGCCCGCGGCCGGGTCCACCCAGAGGAACGACCCGCTCTGCCCGAAGTGCCCGAAGGTCTCCGGGGAGTTGCGGCCCCCGGTCCAGTGCGGCTCCTTGTCGTCGCGGATCTCGAAGCCCAGCCCCCAGTCGTTGTGCTCCTGGCGGCCGTAGCCGGGCAGGACCCCGCCGAGGCCGGGGAAGACGACGCCGGTCGCCTCCTTGTGCACCTCCTCGGAGATCACGGTCGGGTCGAGCAGCTCCCGCCCGAGGACGAGGAGATCTCGCAGCGGACCCGCGGCGCCGGCTGCGGGCGATCCCTCGAGCCGCGTGCCGGACATGTCGAGTGGGGCGAGCACCCGGGCGCCGAGCGCGTCCGCGAAGGGGGCGTCGAAACGCTCCGCCACGAGCTCGCCGAGTATCTCGTAGCCGCTGCTCGAGTAGATGCGGCGCCGTTCCGGCCGCGAGACGGGCTCGCGTCCCTCGTGCGGCAGTCCCGAGGCGTGCGCGAGGAGATGACGGACCGTCGCCGGACCCGCTTCCTCGTCGAGGTCGATCGTGCCCTCCTCGACCAGGGTGAGAACCGTGAGCGCGGTCAGGAGCTTCGTCACCGACGCCCAGGGGAAACGGCGGTCCTGGTCGCCGACGACGGCGACGGTCGACTCGGGGTCGGTGACGCCTGCGGCGGCGTCCGCCTCCCAGCCCTCGACCTGCCCGAGCGCCTCCACGCTGCTCCTGTCCTCCGTGTCTCTCGTCCGACGCTACCGATGCCGTCCGTCCGTCGGGGACCGCGGGCCTCCGGCGCCGGCGGGGTTCCCCCAGGATGTGGTGCAGTCCCCAAGGGAGGCTTGCCGTGCCCGCTACCTCGAGATCCGTGGCCGCGTCGTCGAGCTCGAGGACGACCCCGAGAAGAAGTTCATCGACGACCTCGCCGGCCGCTGCCTCGGCGAGGACGAGTACCCGAACAAGCAGGCGGACGCCGAACGCGTGATCGTCCACATCGATCCCGAGCACACCGCAACCATGGGCTGACCCGGGGTGGTGGATCAGGGATGGGAGACCGCGAGCGCCGTGCCCTGAGAGTGTCAGTCGAGCTCGCCGAGGTAGGCCTGGCGCATCTCGGGGTTGTTGAGCAGCTCCTCGGAGGTGCCGCTGAGCACGATCTGGCCCGTCTGGAGCACGTAGCCGCGGTCGGCGATCGACAGCGCCATGTTCGCGTTCTGCTCGACCATGAAGATCGTGGTCCCCGCCTCGTTCACCTGCTGGATGATGTCGAAGTTCTGCGCGACGAGCACAGGCGCGAGGCCCATCGACGGCTCGTCCATGAGCAGCACCTTCGGCCGCGCCATGAGCGCGCGCCCGACCGCCACCATCTGCTGCTCGCCGCCGGAGAGGGTCCCCGCCTTCTGGTTCAGCCGCTCCTTCACCCGGGGGAACAGCTCGAAGACCCGCTCCATGTCCGACGCGATCTCATCGCGGTCGTCGCGCAGGTAGTAGCCGAGCTCGAGGTTCTCGCGCACGGTCATGCGCTGGAAGAGGCGGCGGTTCTCGGGAACCATCGAGATGCCGCGCGACACGACCTCCTGGGTGTCGAGGCCGCTGATCACCTGACCGCCGAGCATGACCTGTCCCGCGCTCGGGGCGACGAAGCCGAGGATCGTCTTCAGGGTGGTCGTCTTCCCGCTCGCGTTGCCGCCGAGCAGGCAGACGATCTCGCCCCGGTCGATGTCCACGCTCACGTCGCGGAGGATCTGGATCGGCCCGTAGTGGGTATCGACCCCCTTCAGGCTCAGGACCGGACCCCCGTCGCGACCGGCGCGGTTCCCGTTGCCGCCACTCTCCGTCACGCTCACTCCTTGCGTCCGAGGTAGGCCTCGATGACGCGCTCGTTCTGGGCGACCTCGGAGTAGCTGCCCTCGGCGATCTTGCGCCCGTAGTCGAGGACGACCACCCGGTCGGAGACGCCCTTCACGACGCGCATGTCGTGCTCGATGAGGAGGATCGTGAAGCCCAGCTCGTCGCGCAGCTTGCCGGCGAGCTCGGTGAGCTCCTGGGTCTCGCGCGGGTTCATCCCGGCGGTGGGCTCGTCGAGCAGGATGAGGTCCGGGTCCGCGGCCATCGCCCGCGCGATCTCGAGCCGGCGGCGGTTCGCGTACGAGAGGGCGAACGCCGGCTGGTCGAAGCGGTAGCCGATGAGCCGCGTGCCGAAGAAGGAGAGCGTCTCCTCTGCCTTGCGGTTGATGTACTCCTCCTCGTCCCGGAACCGCTTCGTGCGGAACACCGCCCCGAGGATCCCCGACCGGGTCCGCGCGGTCTGGGCGACCATGACGTTCTCCTTGACCGTCATGGTCGGGAAGAGACGCACGTTCTGGAAGGTGCGGGAGACGCCCAGGCGCAGGACGTCGCTCGGCCGCAATCCGACGAGGCTCGCCCCCTGGAAGAGGATCTCGCCCGAGTCGATGGGGAACATCCCGGTGAGGAGGTTGAAGAGCGTCGTCTTCCCGGCCCCGTTCGGGCCGATGACGCTCACGATCTCCCCCTTGTCGACGTGGAGGTCGAGGTTGTCGATCGCGGTCAGCCCCCCGAACGTCTTGCGCAGCCCGCGGACCTCGAGCACGTGCTCGGCCGCTTCGTCCACCTCTGGCCGCATGGTGACGAGCCTGTCGGGGGTCGGCTCGACCCTCGCTGACTCGGCGCCGGCGGGCTGCGGGCTCTCCATGGTCTCGTCGGTCATGATGTCGCCGCCGGTCCGCGTTCCGCCTGGTCGATGCTGCCCCCGAGCCACGCGTCCTGCTCGACCTCCTCCTGGTGGAGCTCCTGCGCGCGCCGCTTGCTCGGGATGAAGCCCTCGGGCCGCTTCAGCATCATGAAGATGAGCAGCGCCCCGTAGAAGAGGAACTTGAACTCCTGGAACTCCCGCAAGAGCTCCGGCAGTCCCACGATCACGAACGCCCCGAGGAACACCCCCGGGATCGAGGCCATGCCGCCGACGATGACAACGACGAGCACGGTGATCGACACGACGATGTCGAAGCTGTGCGGGAACACCGAGCCGATCTTGTGCGCGAAGAGCGCGCCGCCGAAGGAGGCGAGGATGGCGCCGACGATGAAGGCGGAGAGCTTCGCGCGCACGATGTCGACGCCCATCGCCTCGGCGACCGGCTCGTCCTCGCGCATCGCCATCCACGCGCGCCCGACCCGCGACTCCTGCAAGGACCACGAGATCCAGATCGCGACCAGGATGAAGCCGTAGATGAGGTAGAGGAACGGCTGGGGTTGTCGGACGCACGCGACGCCGAGCGGGATGCATGGGATCTGGAGGATGCCCTGGGCGCCGCCGAGGTTCGGCGTCTGCCAGTTCGAGAGGAGCACGATGCGGGCGATCTCGCCGAACCCGAGGGTCACGATGGCGAGGTAGTCGCCACGCATGCGCAGGACAGGCGTCCCGACCATGATCCCGGCCACGGCCGCAGCCGCGACCACGAACGGCAGCGCCGCCCAGAACGCCATCTCCGGGGAGAAGCGCGGCGACAGCGGCGAGGTGAGGACCGCGGTGGTGTAGGCGCCGACGGCGAAGAAGGCGACGTAGCCGAGGTCGAGGAGCCCTGCGTAGCCGACGACGATGTTCAGCCCGAGCGCCATGAGGAGGAAGATCCCGGCGATGTCGAAGACCTCGCTCATGAACTGGCCGAGGACCTGCGGGAGCACCGCGAGGAGGACGAGGACCAGGACCGCGCCGACGATGCTCCAGCGGAGGCGCTGCTCCTGGGGCAGCTCCTGGATGCGCCGCCGAACCGTCCCCTTCTCGCGGGCGAAGTAGCGCGAGCCGAAGCCGAGGGCGGCGAGGACGAGCGCGCCGGGGATGCCGAGCCCGCCGCCGCGACCGTAGAGGAAGCGCTGAACGCCGCCCGGCAGGCGGGCGCCGCGGAAGAGCTGCTCCGCGAGGGGTTGGAGGGTCCCGAAGACCAGCACGATCAAGACAGCCAACAGTGCGGCACGCCGCGCGCGCTCTGGCAGCAGGTGGAAGGACGCGGCTGCGGCACCGAGCGCCATGCATGCAACGAGCAGGAGGAGGCTGCCGGCGCCGAACCCGAGGCCGAAGAGGAGCATCTCCTCGCGGAGGAACGGGGTGTTGTTGAGGAAGATGCTACGGACGTCGACCGCGTCGGTGAAGGCCACGAAGACGAGCAGCAGGCCGGCCGTGAGGGCCCCGGCCGCCGTCCCCGCGAGGACGTTGCGCCGGCCGGGTCGCTGGGCCTCCGTCCCCTCGACCTCGGGAGGTGGGCTCGCCGCGACGTAGCCGAAGATCGCGGGGATCGCGAGGAGCATGATGTAGCCGAGGGTGATGCCGGGACGCACGACGACACGGGCCTCGAAGTTCTCCACCATCCCCGCGGCCGCGACGAAGAGCGCGGCCGCGCCGCTGATCAGCCCGTGGCGGACCGCGGCGCGGAGGTCGACCTCCGGGGGCGGCTTCAGGCCCCGCGCCTCGTCGGCCCTGACATCCGCCGTCGTCGCCATCAGCTGATCCTCCCGGGTCCGAAGATCGTCGTTGCCCGCACGGTGGACCGCATCATGCCCGCTCCTCCCCGACGTGCTCACCGAGGATGCCGGACGGGCGGAACACGAGGACGAGCACGAGCATGATGAAGGCGACCACGTCTCTGAGCTGGTTGGTTGCCGGAATCCCGAGGCCCTCCAGCACACCCTGGGGTCCGATCGCCTCCGAGCTGCCGATCACGAGACCGCCGAGCATGGCGCCGACGATGTTGCCGATGCCGCCGAGCACTGCGGAGGCGAAGGCCTTGATCCCGGGGAGGAACCCGGAGAAGAAGTTGATCGTGCGGAACTGGAGGGCGAAGAGGACTCCCGCGACCCCCGCCATCGCCCCGCCGATCGCGAAGACGGTGACGATCGTGCGGTCGACGTTGATGCCCATGAGGCGCGCGATCTCCTGGTCCTCGGCCACCGCGCGCATGGCCTTGCCGATCTTCGTCCGCTTCACCAGCAGCCACAGTCCAGCCATCATCGCCGCGGCACCGACGATGACGAGGAGCTGGACCCTCAGGATCGGCAGGCCGAGGATGTCGATGCGGCCATCGAGCGCCGCCATCGGCGGGTAGGACTTGTTGCCGGTGCCGAACAGTCCCGCGAACGAGTACTGGAGGAAGAACGACGCGCCGATCGAGGTGATGAGCGGGATCAGCCGCGGGGCGCCGCGGAGCGGTCGGTAGGCGATCCGCTCGAGGAGCACCGCGATGGTGGTCGACGTCGCTGCGGAGGCGAGGATCGTGATCACGAGCGCGAGGGCCGGGTTCCCGTCCCAGACGCCGGCGTCGTTCAGCCCGCGCGCGGTGAAGAACCCGATCATCATCCCGCTCATGAACACCTCGCCGTGGGCGAAGTTGATGAAGCCCAGGACGCCGTAGACCATCGTGTAGCCGAGGGCGATGAGCGCGTAGACGGAGCCCTGGGAGATGCCGGCCACGACGATCGCACGCAGCCGGTCGAGCGTGAGGGCATCCGCCCCGGTGAAGCTGAAGAAGGCTCCCCAGAGCACGACCACGATCGCCGTGACGCGGACGGCGAACAGGAACCAGTCGATGATGGGCAGGCGCGCCTTGCGTGCCGGCGCAGCGGCGGTTGCCATCGACTGCCTTTCGCAGCTTGAGGGCTCGAAGCTCCTGAGGTTCGAAGCTACTGGCGGACGGCGTCGGCTGCCTGATCGTCCGCAGAGGGCTCGAGGGGTGGGACGTTAGCCGGGGACGACCACGGGCGCATGGACTCTCGCAGACGTGCGCACCCACCCCGACAGCGCGGGAGGTGGGGGCATCACGCCCCCACCTCCCTGTCGGTCACGCGCCGCCCGGCCTAGCTCGGGGGCTGGTACGTGAAGACGACATTGCTCCGCACCGCGGAGATGTCACCGACGGCATCCCCGTCGTTGTGGACGACGGTGATCTTCGGGTCGGCGCAGTCGCCGAACTCGTCACACGTGAGGGTTCCGGTGAGGCCCTGGGACCCCGACGTCTCGTACAGCGCGTCGCGCAGCGCCTGACGGTCGATGATGAGCCGTCCGCCGTCCTCCACCGCGACCTCGTCGATCTTGGTGAGCAGGATGGTCGCCGCGTCGTACGCGTGCGCGTGGAAGGACTGGATCGGCGCCTCGCCGAACTTCTCCTCGTAGCTCGCGACGAAGTCCTCGTAGGCGCTGACGCTCTCCTCGAACGCCTCCGGGAAGGCGTCGGGGGTCGCCGGACCGGAGAAGTACATGCCCTGCGTCTCCGGGATCACGACGAACGTGTCGGACAGCAGCCCGTCGGCGCCCATCAGGATCGCCTCCTCGAGCCCCGAGACGTCACCCGCCTGCTGGGCGATGAAGTCGCCCTCGGGCTGGAAGATCGGGAAGAAGATCAGCTCGGCACCGGCGTCTGCGACCTGGTTCAGCACCGGACGCATGTCGGTGTCGCCCTTGTTGACCGCGGTCGCGAGGACGATCTCGCCACCGAGCGCCTCGAACTCCTGGTTGAAGACGCCCGTGAGACCCTGGGTGTAGGGGTCGCCGTCGTGGATGCTCGCGGCCTTCGTGACCCCGAGCTCCTCGAACGCGAACAGTGCCGCCGCCGCACCCTGGACGGTGTCGTTGTGGGCGGTCCGGTAGTAGCCCTCCTGGAAGGCGTCGCCCTGCGTCTCACCGTCGGGCGTGGTCAGCGCGGGGGACGTGTTCGAGCCGGAGATCATGACGAGGCCGGCTTCGGACGCGATCTGCGCGGCGGGGACGCCCGCGCCCGAGCAGCTCGTGCCGATGATGCCGATGACCTGGGGGTCGGACACGATCCGCTGCGCGCCGGTCGTACCGCCCTCGGCGCTGCAGAGGTCGTCCTCCTCCAGGAGCTCGATCGAGTGGCCCTTGATCTCACCGCCGAAGTCGTCGATCGCGATCTCCACGGCGCGGACCTGGTCCGTGCCGAGGCTCGCGACCTCGCCGCTGATGGCCTGGAGGGTCGCGATCTTGATCGGATCGCCCTCCTCGAGTTCGACCGCGCCGAGCGCACCGGGTTCCGGTGCCCCGTCGCCGTCGTCTCCAGGGGCTGCGCCATCGCCGTTGCCGCCACATGCGCTCATGATGAGCACGGACGACATGGCGAGAGCGAGCCACGTGAACCTGTTGCGGTACCGCATGTGCGCTCCTTCGTGGGCGTCCTGGTTCAGCGTTGATCCACTGACCGTTTCGGACGGATGCGCCTGGATACTAGGCCGGTCGTAGCCCAGGTCAAGCGACGTCCAGCCATCGGAGGCGCCGAACGTCGCGGGAGGATGGGCCACAGTCCCTGCCCAGCTTCGGCTGGACCAACCGTAGCGAAGCCTACGATGCATGCCACCCGCGCTGGAGGCGACGAGGATCGGCACGGACGTCATCGTGATCGGGCTCGGGGGCATGGGCAGCGCCGTCGCCTGCGAGCTCGCCCGGCGCGGTCGTTCGGTGCTCGGCCTGGACCGCTTCGCGCCGCCGCACACGAGCGGCTCGTCGCACGGCCGCAGCCGGGTGATCCGCCAGGCCTACTTCGAGCACCCCGGCTACGTCCCGCTGGTCCTCCGCGCGTACGAGCGCTGGCGGACGCTCGAGCACGACTCGGGTCGCGAGCTCCTGCGCGTCACCGGCGGCCTCATGATCGGCAACCCGGACTCCGAGGTCGTCGCCGGCGCGCTCGGGAGCGCTCGTGAGCACGGCCTCGCGCACGATGTCCTCTCCCCCTCCGAGGTCGAACGCCGGTGGCCCGCGTTCCGGCTCGCGTCGGAGGAGGTCGCCGTCCACGAGCCGGAGGCGGGTGTCCTCTTCCCCGAGGACTGCGTCGAGGCGCACCTGACGCTCGCGGCGAAGGCGGGGGCGGAGCTACGGACGGACGAGGCGGTGACGCGCATCGCCCCGGAGCCTCGCGCCGGCGTCCGCGTGGAGACCGCCACGACGACGCAGCACGCGGAGCGCGTCGTGCTGACCGCAGGCGCCTGGGCGAGCGAGCTGCTCGGCGGACGGCTCCCGTTGGAGGTCGAGCGCCAGTACGTCGTGTGGTTCGCGACGGCCCGCGACGCCGCCGACCTCCCGGTCTTCGTGTCGGATCGTCCCGGCGACGTGGTCGCCTACGGGATCCCCGACCTGCGGGGCGACGGGATGAAGGCGGCGTTCCACCACGGCGGGTTCGTCGGCGACCCCGACGAGCTGCCGCAAGAGGTGTCCCCAGCGGAGATCGAGCGGCTCCACGACTGGCTTCGGGGGCGGCTGCCGGGTCTCGAGGCGGAGCCGGATGGGGCGTCGGCGTGCCTCTACACGAACACGCCGGACGGGCACTTCGCGATCGGCCCCCATCCCGACCTCGACGACGTCGTCGTCGCGGCGGGCTTCTCCGGCCACGGGTTCAAGTTCGCGAGCGTCGTCGGCGAGGTGGCGGCGGATCTCGCCGAGGGGCGGACGCCCGGATACGACATCGGGCTCTTCGACCCGGGACGGTTTCCCGCCGCAGCCACCACGGACGACACCTGACGGGGCTTCGCCCCGGCCCGTCGAGGCATGAACCCCCGAAACTTGACTCGCCCACGAAAACTTGTGACTCAAACGCGACGACTTTGCCGACCCAAGGCCTCTAGGCCAGAGAGGGAGCGGACGATGGCCCACTTCGGACTGCAGATCCCGAGCTTCACCTACCCGGGCGTCCCGCCCGAGCGGCTCTTCGAGACCGTGGCCGGCGCCGCCGTCGCCGCCGAGGGGGCCGGCTTCGACTCGGTGTGGCTCATGGACCACTTCCACCAGATCCCCGGCGTCGGCAGCCAGGACGAGCCGATCCTGGAGGGCTACACGTTGCTGGCCGCGATCGCGGCGCGGACCGCCCGGGTCGAGCTCGGGACCATGGTCACCGGGGTCACCTACCGCAATCCCGCCTTCCTCGCGAAGGTCGTGACGACGTTGGACGTGGTCTCGTCGGGGCGCGCGATCCTCGGCATCGGGGCGGCCTGGTTCGAGGACGAGCACCGTGCCTACGGGTTCGACTTCCCGCCCGTGGGAGAGCGGATGGACCGCCTGGAGGAGACGATCCGCATCTGCAGGGCGATGTTCACCCAGGAGCAGGCGACGGTCCCTGGGAGGCACTACGCGGTCGACGGCGCCCGCAACGTCCCCGCCCCGGTCCGGCCCGGAGGCCCGCCGATCCTCGTCGGCGGCGGCGGGGAGCGGCGGACGCTCAGGATCGTCGCCGAGCTCGCCGACATGTCGAACCTCTTCGGCACACAGGACACGATCCGCCACAAGCTCGACGTCCTGGCCGGCCACTGCGAGGCCGTGGGACGCGACCCCGCCGACATCGTGAAGACCCGCCTCGGGGGCCTCGTCGTCGCCGACAGCAACGAGGAGGCCGGGCGCCGCTTCGACGAGTGG
This sequence comes from Nitriliruptorales bacterium, assembly GCA_050700895.1. Classification (GTDB taxonomy): domain Bacteria; phylum Actinomycetota; class Nitriliruptoria; order Nitriliruptorales; family JAHWKO01; genus JBOHEE01. The sequence continues at coordinate 14,174 of JBOHEE010000528.1, forward strand.
GTCGCGGGCCGCGGGATGAGCCCTGAGCAGGTCCGGCGAACGACCATCGTCGGCACCCCGGACGACGCGGCCGCCGAGGTCGCGGCGTACCTCGACCTCGGCCTCGACGGGATGATGTTCAACATGCCCCTGGTCGAGGACCCCGACACCGTCGCCCTCGCCGGCGAGACCCTCTCCCGCCTCTGAAGCGCTCTCCACTTCGCAACTGAAGCAACGTCGCCCCGGTCGATGGGACGTGTTGCGGATGTTGCTCATGATGGACATGATTGCTCGCGTTGCCTGCGTTCTCTGAGGGGGATCGGGGGACTCAAGGAGTCGAGCGGCCTCTCCAAGTCCCTCGTTGGACGTGAGACGCGGTCCCCCGACAGAGCGAAGGGAGGAGCAACGTTGGGCAGGCCGGGCGTGCGCGGGATCGCGGCGGTCGTCGCGCTCGTCTACGTCGCCTCCGCGCACCAGACGTACACGATCCAGCGGGGCGAGACGCTCTCGGGGATCGCGGCAGACGTCGGGGCGACGGTGCGCGCGATCGTCACGCTGAACGGCATCGCCGACCCGGACCGCATCGTCGCGGGGCAGACGCTCGAGCTGCCCGGGAACGACACCGGCACGGCCGCGAGCGCGGTCCACGTCGTCGCGCCCGGCGAGACCCTCTCCGGGATCGCGGCCCGCTACGGCACCTCGGTCGCCGAGCTCGCCCGCGCGAACGGGATCGCGGACCCGAACCGGATCGTCGCCGGCGAGCGGCTACGGATCCCCGCCGGCTGGCGCTGCCCGGTCGACGCCCGGGTCCGATTCGTGGACGACTTCGGCGTGCGCACGAGGAAGGGCGTCCACGAGGGCGTCGACGTCTTCGCCTGGCGGGACACCCCCGTCGTCGCGAGCGTGCCCGGAGAGGTCGAGCACGTCCGCGGCTCGCGGGGCGGGCTCCAGTACTGGCTCCACGGCGACGACGGCAAGGTGTACGTCGGCACCCACCTCGAGCGGTTCGGGAAGTCTGGGCGGGTCGAGGCCGGCACGGTCGTCGGCTACGCGGGGACGAGCGGCAACGCCCGGGCGACGAGCCCCCACCTCCACTTCGAGGTGCTCGTCGGCCCGGAGCGGCGACCGGCCAACCCCTACCCGCTCCTGGCCGGGGCCTGTCGTCGGTAGCCGAGCACGGCGGTTACGGTCTCACGTGTGAGCACGTCTCCGACCGACGAGCTGCGTGAGCACCTCGTCGCAAGCCGGCTCGCCGGGGAGGTCAACACCTCCCCCGGTCACGTCCTCGCGAACTGCCGCAAGCTCGTCCACGGCGACCCGAACTACACCTTCGGCCTGTCCGACTGGCACGACGCGAGCCTCGACGAGGTCCACGAGGCGGTCGTCGCGCTCTGCGGCAAGGAGGTCATCGCCGACCCGGAGGCGGAATCGGGGTGGATCGATCCCGACCGCTGCCTCGAGGGGATCGCGACCCACCGGGAGACACTCGCGCGGATCGCACGATCGGGCGCCCGCGTGCTGCTCGCGACCGGACACCCGACGGGGCTCCTGATGCACTACGCGACGATCGCCCGCGTGCTGCGCGAGGCCGGCTGCGAGATCCTCCAGCCGCTCGACGACCACCGCCTCGGCACCCAGGAGGAGCGCGTGACGCGGGTCCGCTTCGTCGGTGGCGTCGCCTGCGCAGCTACGGGAGCCGACCTCCTCCACACCCACCGGCCCGACATCATGGAGCTCCTCCTCGAGGCGCTCGCCGCCCGCGACGGACTCCCCGATCTCGTCCTCGGCGACCACGGCCTGGCGGGGGCCGCGATCGAGGCGGGCCTCGACACCCTGTCGATCGCGGACAACAACGACCCGGCGCTCCCTCTCGCGCAGGCCCGGGGGCGCACGGGGGCGGTCCTGACGATCGACGACAGCCTCGCCCCACGACTCTTCGAACCGGTCACGAAGGCGATGCTCTCCGGGCTCCCGTAGCCGCCCGGGATCCGCCACCGGATGCCCACTGTGGTGGAAGTTCGCGACGTGAGGGGGAGCCATGGCGGACAGGCCGATCCCGGACCGCTCGGTCGGACCCGAGGAGGACGCGGGCGCGCACAGCTTCGACCCGACCAGCGACATCCGCACCGAGGACGTCTTCGTGATCTCGCGGTGCGCGTGCGGCTGGGAGGGCACCGCCTTCCCCGAGTCGGACCAGGGCTACGAGGAGGCCGAGATCGAGTGGCGCGAGCACACGGCCGCCTCGAGTCCCGAGAGCAAGCTCCCCCTCGACCAGCAGGCGGCGCGACCTCACGCGACCGGGGACGGCTCCCACGCGGCGAACCTGCGCCGCAGCAGCCGCTCGAGGAGCCCGGCGTCACCGAGCCGGTGTCGCAGGACGCGCTCGAGCTCGCCGATCGGTGTGAGGTTCTGCGGCGCGCGCGGGTCGCGATGCGGCGCGGACGCGAACAGGGGCAGCGTGACCGCACTCCGATCGGCGAGCTCGCGAACCTCCGCCGACGGGAGGTCGCCGGCCGCCTCGCAGCGGACGACGCCGGCCCAGGGATGGTGGGACGGTCCCGGGAGCCGCAGGTACCACGAGAACCTCGAGAAGCTCGTCGTCGTGAGGAAGATCGGCGTGCGCTCGCCGGGGGCAAGCGCCGACACCGTGCGCTGCTGCGCCTCCGGCAGGTACACGCGCCGATGGGTCTTGACGAGGCCCACCGCGCCCGCGGCCGGCCGCCCGCCGCTGAGCGGGCCGTCGAGGACGACGAGCTCCGCGTCCGCGTCGTTGGCGATCACACGCTCGAGGGCGCGCATCTGCTCGGTCATCGCCCTGATGAGGGTTTCGGCCCTCGTGCCCGTCGTGAGGCAGGACGCGTAGCTCACCCCCCCGCCGCAGGACACGGGCTCGTCGAAATCCCGGCTGAAGATCCCCCGGCGGGTCTCGACCCGTTCGATCGCCGCACCGGACGGCCGCGACCGCACCGCCCCCGCGGCGAAGGAACCGGCGATGCCCGACACGACCGTCTCGTCCTCGACGAAGTTCAGACGGGCGTCGACCCGCTGGACGCCGTCGACGAAGAGGACGTCGGTCGCGGGGCCGCCACCGGACGGTGCGACCGGCGCCCACGACGCCGCGTCCGTCTCGACGTCAAGCTTCACCTCGGGTGACTCGAGGTCGTCGTCCGGCTCGAACGCACGCCCGTAGCCGGGGTCCCAGGTGTCCACGAGGATCCGGTCGGGGCTCACGTCGGCGCTCCCGCCGGTTCGGCGTCCTCGATGGCGGTCCCGTCCGGCGGTGCCGGGACGATCGTGGACCCGTCGGGGCCCCGCGAGACGTCGAAGCGGTGCGGGATGCGCGCGGCGAGCTCGCGCACGTGGGTGATGACACCGACCATGCGCCGCCCGGAGAGCTCCTCGATCGCGGCCGCGACCGTCTCGAGGGTCTCGGGGTCGAGGGTCCCGAAGCCCTCGTCGAGGAAGAGCGCGTCGAGGCGGGTCGCGCCGGCCTGGTTCACGTGCGGGACGTGCTCTGCGAGCGCGAGCGCCAGCGCCAGAGAGGCGAGGAAGGTCTCGCCGCCGGACAGCGTCCGCGCCGGCCGCCGCTCGTCGGCGTTCAGGTGGTCGATGACCTCGAAGGTCCCGCGCTCGGCGTCGAGTGCGAGGGAGAACGCGCCCTGGGTGAGCTCGTCGAGGGTCAGCGACGCGCCCGCGACGAGGCGAGCGGACAGGCGGTTGAGGAGCCACTGCTCGAACTCGTCCGCGCGGAGCAGGTCGCCGAGCATGGCCGCGACGTCGCGTCCCGCCTCGGCGGCGGTTCGGCGCTCCCGCAGCTTCGTCGCGCGCCCGAGCTGGCGGCGCCGCGTCACGGC
>JBOHEE010000529.1:0-5490 GCA_050700895.1 Nitriliruptorales bacterium
GCCCACGTCAGCGGACGCAGGGGGACCCACGTCGGCTGTCGCAGGCCGGCGGGCGGCGGCGGACGACGGCGTGGTGACGGTCCTCGATCCGGGAGCCGCCAACGGCCCGGCGGGTGACGCCGCGGGCGGGGGGACCGCCTCCCCCAGCGCCGCCAGCGACCCTGGGCTCGAACGGTTCGAGCGCCGCTTCCCCGCGCAGGCACGCGCCTCGCAGAACGCCGGCGAGGACCCCGCCAGCGCCCGCTGGGCGGTGCTGATCGGGATCAACGAGTACGCGGGACGGACCCGCGACAACGTCGGCTCGCGACAGGACGCCGAGGATCTCCACCGCCACCTTCGCGACCTCGGCTGGTACGAGGACCACATCGTGCTGCTGCGCGACGAGGACGCGACCCGCGAGATGATCAAGCAGTCGACCCTCTGGCTGCAGCGCAAGACGACCGGCGCCTCGTTCGTGATCGTCCACTACAGCGGCCACACGAAGCAGTGGCCGGGGCGCGACGTCGACGGCGACGGCGAGGTGCCCGACGAGGCCATCTGGCCGCACGACAACCGCTTCATCGTCGACAGCGAGTTCGTCTGGTGGCTGCACAAGGTCCGCTCGCGCTGGATGTGGGTGAACATCGGCGCCTGCGAGGCGGCGGGCTTCGCCGACGCCGGACTCCAGCGCGAGGGACGGCTCCTCACCTTCTCCTCCCGCGAGGTCGAGAAGTCCTACGAGGACCCGGAGCGGGACAACTCGGTCTGGGGCTACTACCTCGTCGACCAGGCCATGATCGCGGGGCACGGCGACGCGAACGGCGACGGGAAGGTCAGCGTGGAGGAGGCCTTCCGCTACGCGGCGGAGCGCGCCCCTCAGCGGACCGCCCGTGCATCCCACGGCCCCCAGCATCCGGTCGTGTGGGACGGCGTCCGCGGCGACCTCTCGCTCGAGATCCCGCCGCCGCCGCCACCGTCGCAGACGGAGAGCGACGGCGACGACTGCACGCTCGGCGTGCTCTGCCCCGGCGGCCGTCGGGGCTGACCGGCGGTCAGCCCGTCGTGCGCCCGACGAACGCGTTCACCTGCTCGAAGAGGTGCTCGGCGTCGTGGTCGAGCGTCGCGACGTGGCAGGAGCGCTCGAGCCAGAGCTGGGTCACGTCCTCGGTCGCGACGCCGGCAGCGATCGCGTCGGCGTTACTCGGGTGCACGGTGTGGTCGTCGCGGGACTGGGCGACGAGGACCGGCAGCGTCACCTCGGGGAGGCCCTCGAGGACCCGGGGCAGCTCACGCGCGTACGACCACACCGCCTTGTGCGAGATCCAGGGATAGGCCTGCTCGCTGCCGCCCTTCGCGATGTCGTCGGGGGTGATGCCCGCGGCCTTCGGCGGGATGTAGGGCAGGAGGTGCTGGAGCACCGGTGACAGCGGCTTCAGCGGGTTCGGCGGGGAGACGACGAGCCCGTTGATCGTCGCGACGCCGGCGAGCCCCCCGGCCCGGCCGTACCGGCAGCGCTCCGCGGCGAGGTCGAGCACGAGCGTGCCTCCCATCGAGAAGCCGACGAGGACCACCGCCCGGTGGTCCTCGAGCATCCGCGCGAGGGCGCGACCGACCGCGCCGCGCCAGTCCGCGTAGGTCGTCCGGGCCAGATCGCGCCAGTGGGTCCCGTGGCCGGGGAGCCGGAGGACCTCGACCGCATAGCCGGCGGCCGCGACGGCCTCCCCGAGCGGCCGGGTCGAGACCGGGTTGCCGGAGAACCCGTGGACGACGAGGACACCGACCTCGGCGGCCGTCCCCTCCCCGGGGGACGACCAGGCCTCGGCGCCCGGGATGACGGTCGCGCGCGTGCTCACGGGGCCTCCTCGAGCTGCCGGTGTGTCGCGTCGGAGGGTCGGAGCCTACTCACGGTCCCGGCTACGCTCCGCCCGTCACCGGCAGCCGAACGCGGAGACGCACGTGCCCGACGACGCCCCGGCGGGAGACGGGCGCTTCCGGCAACCGCTGGAGGTCGCCCTCCAGCTCGCGCGGGGCTTCACGATGGGATCCGCGGACCTCATCCCGGGGGTGTCGGGGGGCACGATGGCCCTCCTCTTCGGCATCTACGAGCATCTCGTCGCCACGATCAAGGACGGCGCCGCCGTCCTCGGAAGGGCCGTGCGCGGCGACGTCCGGACCGCAGCGCGGCGAATCGGACGGGTCGACTGGTGGTTCCTCGTCCCGTTGCTCGCGGGGATCCTCGCCGCGATCGTCACGCTCGCGGGGGTTGTGGGTGAGCTCCTCGACGAGCGTCCGGTCACGATGTCCGGGCTGTTCTTCGGCCTCATCGTCGGCGCGGTCGTCGTCACCTTCCTCGACATCGAGCGGCGGGACCCGACGCGCGCCCTCGTCGCCGTCGCGGCTGCCGTCGTCACGTTCCTGCTGCTCGGGATCCGCTCGGCGGCGGTCCACGACCCGTCGCTCCTCGTCGCGTTCGGGGCCGGCGCGGTGGCGATCTGCGCCATGATCCTCCCCGGGATCTCCGGCGCCTTCATCCTCCTCCTGCTCGGGGTGTACCGCGCGGCGATCGGCGCGGTCGACGGGCGTGACCTGGTGCTCGTCGGTGCCTTCGGGCTCGGCGCGGTCGTCGGTCTCGCGTCGTTCTCGACCGCCCTCCACTGGTTGCTGCGCCGCTACCACGACACGGTCGTCGCCGCCCTCGTCGGGCTCATGGCGGGCTCGCTGCGCGTGCTGTGGCCGTGGCCGACCGACCCGACGCTCGGTGTCGGCGACGTCCGGCTCGGCGCACCCGTCTCCGGCGAGGTGCCTGCCACCCTCGGCGCCACCCTCGCCGGCCTCGTGCTCCTCCTCCTCCTCGCCTGGGCGGGACGCCTGCGGGAAGCCTGAGAGGGGGTTCGGGGGACTCAGGAAGTCGAGCGGCCTCTCCAAGCCCCTCGCTGGACGCGAGACGCAGTCCCCCGACCGAGAGGGGGTTCGGGGGACTCGGGAAGTCGAGCGGCCTCTCCAAGCCCCTCGCTGGACGCGAGACGCAGTCCCCCGACTGACCGAGGGAGCCCCGATGGGAACCGCCGCCGTTACCCTCCCGCCGGGACGGGGAGGGGCAGGGAGGAGCGGGAGTGATGGAACGCGTCCTGGATCGCCTCCGGGCGTGGCCTGGCGTCGGCGTCGCGGCGACGGCCCTCGGGTTCGCCGTGACCCTCGTGTCGGTGCGGGTCTGGCTGCCGTCGATCCTCTTCATCTATGCGCGCGCCGGGTCGACCCCGGCGACGGAGATGGCGCTCTTCGGTCTCCTGCCCTTCGTCGTCGCGCTCGTCGTCGCGGTCGTCGGGGTTCGGCTCGCCGGGCCCCGCCGGGTGGCCCTCGGGGCCGCGGTCGTGCTCGTCGCCGCGCGGCTCGCGATCCAGGCCTCGGACGGGGGCGACCTCCAGCTCGTGGCGAGCACTGTCGCGGTGATGGCCGGGCTCACCTGGCTCGCCGCCACGGCCGCGGGAGCCGTCGCCCGGATCGCCGCCGTGTACGGCGTCGCGGTCGGCCTCGCCCTCGACGCGATCGCCCACGCGGCCCTGCGGAGCACGGACCTGCCGTGGCGGCCCGGCCTGCTGCCGTGGCTCGTCACTGTCGTCGTCGCCCTGGCCTTCCTCGCCGCGCTCTGGGTTGGCGAGGAGAGCGACCGCGAGGGCGGGGCGGGCTGGATCTGGCTCAGCGTCGGTCCGATCCTCGGCATCCACGGGATCGCCGCCGCGCCGTCCCGCGTGCACGTCCTCACCGGGTGGCCCGAGTGGTCGGTCGTGCTCCTCGTGACGATCGCGGAGATCGGCGCCCTCGCAGCCTTCGTAGCGGTCGTGTCGGTGGCCACCCGGCGGGCCAGCCTCGCGGCGGTCGGTGCCACGCTCCTCGGCCTCGCCGTCGCGGCATCCCCCGAGTCGCCGCTCGGGACCGGCCCCGCCGCCGCAGCCGGCTACGTCCTGCTGGCCGTCGGGCTCGGCGGCCTGCTCGGCGTCGTCGGCTTCGCGCGGGGCGCGTCACGGCCCTCGCGTCGCGCCGGAGCCCTCGTCGGCGGCCTCTTCATCCTGTTCGTCGTCCTCTTCGGCTACTACGCCGGCTACGACATGCCGCTGCCCGTCCCCGGGGCACTCTTCCTCGGCATCGGCGCCGCGGTGCTCGCCGTGTCGGCCGTGCTGGCGTCGCCGGTCGAGGAGCTGCTCCCGGCGGTGCGACCCGCCGGGGCTCTGGCCGCTGTCGGCGGGGTGGCCGCGATCAGCCTGCTGCTCACCGTCGCCACCCCGGCGTTCTCGGCGGCGCACGAGTCGGTGCGGGTCATGGTCTACAACCTCCACATGGGCTTCAACCCCGACGGGCGGTTCGATGTCGCGAGCCTCGCCGACGTCATCCGCAGCGAGGAGCCGGACATCGTCGCGCTGAACGAGGTCGACCGGGGATGGCTGACCACGGGAGCGACCGACGTCCTCCCCCGCCTCGCCGAGGACCTCGGACTCCCCTACGTCTTCGCCCCCGCGGCCGACGAGGTGTGGGGCAACGCGATCCTCAGCCGCTACCCACTGCGGGACGTCGAGCACGAGTTCCTGCCGAAGGAGGGCACGGCCATGCGCCGCAGCGTCCTCTGGGCGGTCGCGGATCTCGGTGACCGCGAGCTCGGCGTCGTCGTCACCCATCTCCACCACGTCGACGAGGACGGGGCGGTGCGTGCGGTCCAGGCGACCGGGGTCGCGGCGGTCGCCGAGCGCCTGAGGGACTCCGGCGTGGACGTCGTGGTGATGGGCGACCTCAATGCGCCGCCGGGCTCCGCGGACCTGCGCCCCCTCGAGAGCGTGCTCGTGAACGCGTCGGCCGAACTCGGGCCTCCCCTCACCTTCCCGTCGTGGGACCCGGACGAGACGATCGACCACATCCTCGTCAGCCCCGGGCTGGCGGCGAGCGAACTCGGCGTCCCGCGGAGCCAGGCGTCCGATCACCTCGGCGTCGCGCTCACCCTGCGCCCCGCACGCTGACGACACGGTCGAGGACGCCGCGGAATCGCTCCGCGGACACGGACCACGTCCAGCGTTCCTCGACCCACCTGCGTCCGGCCCGCCCCATGGCGGCGAGCCGGACCCGGTCGTCGAGCAGGTCGGCGACGGCGCCGGCGACCGCAGCCGGCGCGGTCCCGTCGACGACCACCCCGGTCCCGCCCTCGAGGACTGTCTCCGGGGCGCCTCCCGACCGCCCGGCCACGACCGGCACGCCCGACGACTGGGCCTCGAGGCAGGCGATGCCGAGCCCCTCGACGTCCATCCCCGCGACCCGCGTCCGGCAGGGCATCGCGAAGAGGTCGAGCGCGGCGTACGCGGCGGGGAGCTCGCTCCATGCCACCGCGCCCGCGACGACGACGTTCGGCAGCTCCTGGGCGGCGGCGACGAACCGGCGCCGGAGCGCACCCTCGCCGACCAGGACCATCCAGGCATCGGGGTGACGGGCGTGGATCCGCGGCCAGGCGTCCAGCAGGACGTCCTGGCC
>JBOHEE010000530.1:0-1856 GCA_050700895.1 Nitriliruptorales bacterium
CGACGACACAGGTCGGTTCGAGGACCTCACGCGCGTGGCCGGGCTGGACGCGGTGGGGCCGATCCTCGGGCGGGGCGGCGCGGCGGCCGACTACGACAACGACGGCGACCTCGACGTCGCGGTCGGCTCGATCGGGGGCGCCCTCGCCCTGCTCGAGAACACCGGGGAGGGTGGCAACTGGCTCGAGGTGGAGCTCGAGGGCTTCCACCCGGGAGCGCTGGTGACCGCGGTGCTCCCCGACGGTCGCGAGCTCGTCCGCGAGGTGCGTGCCGGGAGCAGCTACCTCTCGTCCGAGGACCCCCGCAGCCACTTCGGCCTCGGAGAAGCGGGGGAGGTGAGCGAGCTCCTCGTCCGCTGGCCCGGCGGCGGCGAAAGCCGCCTGACCGGCGTGGAGGCCAATCAGCTCGTCCGGGTGGAGGCGACCGAGTGATCCGCGGTGGGCTTGCCGCGGTGGCCGCAGCCGGAGCGTGCGCGCTCGCCGCCTGCTCGCCTGCGGACGAGTCGTACATGATCGGGGACTGCGTCCCCGACCGCGTGGACGGCCGCTCGGTGGCGCGCGTCTGGGACGAGGCCCTGCTGGACGCCATCCGGCGGGACGTGCCGGCGCCGACCGTGCACGCTCGGAACCTCTTCCACACCTCGGCCGCCATGTGGGACGCCTGGGCCGCGTACGACCCGGTTGCCGACGGCTACTTCGTGGAGGAGAAGCACGAGGCGGAGGACGTGGGGGGCGCCCGCGAGGCTGCGATCAGCTACGCGGCCTACCGCCTCCTTCTCCACCGCTACTCGCTGGCGGCGGGGCTGGAGCAGACCTTCGCGGAGCTCGCCTCCACGATGCGCTCGCTCTGCTACCGGATCGACTACGTCAGCACCGAAGGGGACTCGCCGGCGGCGCTCGGGAACCGCATCGCGGCGGCGGCGATCGCGTACGGACGCGAGGACGGCTCGCTCGAGCGCCAGCGCTACGTCGACGAGGCGTACGCGCCGGTGAACGACCCGCTGGTCGTCGGCGAGCCCGGGGCGGACATGCGCGACCCGAACCGCTGGCAGCCGCTCGCGCTCGACCGGCAGATCGCCCAGAACGGCCTGCCGATCCCCTCCAGCGTGCAGGCGTTCGTCGGCCCGCACTGGGGTCACGTGAAGGGGTTCGCGCTTCCGACCGGCTCCGAAGGGCTGCCGCTCGACCCCGGCCCGCCTCCGCAGCTGGGCGACCCGGCCGGGGACGACGCCTTCAAGCGGACGGCCGTCGAGGTGATCCGCTACAGCAGCTACCTCGATCCCGGCGACGGGGTCGTCGTGGACATCGGGCCGGGCGCCCGGGGGGACAACCCGCTCGGGACCAACGACGGAGACGGCCACGAACGCAACCCGGCGACGGGGAAGCCGTACGAGCCCGAGCGCGTGCTGCGGGGCGACTTCGCTCGCGTCGTCGCCGAGTTCTGGGCGGACGGTCCCGAGTCGGAGACGCCGCCCGGACACTGGAACACGCTCGCCAACGCAGTCTCCGACTCGCCCGCTCTCGCGCGGCGGATCGGCGGGAGCGGCCCCGAGCTCGATCGACTGGAGTGGGACGTCAAGCTCTACTTCGCCCTCAACGGGGCGGCTCACGACGCGGCCGTGGCGGCCTGGGGGACCAAGGGCCATTACGACTCCGTGCGGCCGATCTCGATGATTCGCTACATGGGAGGAAAGGGCCAGTCGAGCGATCCCGGTGGGCCGGCGTACGACCCCGAGGGCCTTCCGCTCGTCCCCGGCCTCGTGGAGGTCGTGACGCCCGCGTCGAGCGCGCCCGGGGAGCGCCACGAGCACCTGCGCCGGCATGTGGGCGAGATCGCAGTGAGGGCCTGGCGAGGCAA
>JBOHEE010000531.1:0-2055 GCA_050700895.1 Nitriliruptorales bacterium
AGGCGCGCCCCCGTCCCGACGGAGGCTTCTCGTTCCGGCACGGGCGCGACGACCCCCTCCCGCACGACCTCGTCGTCTGCGACGAGGCGTCGATGTGCGACACCTGGCTCGCCGCGTCGCTGGTCGCCGCCGTCGACGACGGGGCGCACCTGCTCCTCGTCGGGGACCCCGACCAGCTGCCGCCCGTCGGACCGGGTGACGTCCTCCGGGACCTCCTGCGCTCCGGCGCCGTCCCGTCGGTCGAGCTCACAGAGGTCCACCGCCAGGCGGCCGAGAGCCGCATCGTCTCGCTCGCTCACGAGCTGAACCGCGGGGCGGTGGGGGAGCTCCTGCCGGTCGACGGCGACGTCTTCCTGGCCGAGGAGCCGGTCACGGCCCGCATCGTCACGCGGGTCGTCGAGGCGGTCGCGAACCGCATCCCCGGCTACTTCGACGTCGGTCCCGACGACATCCAGGTGATCGGCCCCGTCTACCGCGGGCCGGCGGGCGTGAACGCCCTGAACGCCGCGCTGAAGGCGGCGCTCAACCCCGGCGGCGGGGCGAAGGTCGCCGGCTTCGAGGTCGGCGACCGCGTCATGCAGACCAAGAACGACGCCGAGCTCGACGTGTGGAACGGTGACGTCGGGCGCGTCGCCGACGTCGATCCCGCGAAGAAGGAGCTGCGGGTCGTCTTCCCCCGGCGCGAGGTCACCTATCCGGCGAGCGCCGCCCGCGACCTCGTCCACGCGTGGGCGATCACGGTTCACAAGGCCCAGGGAGGGGAGTGGCCGGTGCTCGTGTTCGTCTGCGACCGCAGCCACCGCGGCATGCTCTGGCGCAACCTCGCCTACACGGCGGTGACGCGGGCGCAGCGGGCGCTGGTCATCGTCGGGCAGCAGGCCGGGCTGGGGATCGCCGCACGGCAGGACCGCCCGCGGAACCGCCAGACGCTCCTCGGCCTGCGACTGCGACGGGAGGTGGGCGACCGGAACCCGGGATCGTGAGCCAGCCGGGCACCATGACGCCCGAACGGTTCACGATCGCTCGGCGGGGAAGGCCGCCTCGTCGGGGACCATCGCCCAGGCCTGGCCGAAGCGGCCGAGGCAGGCGAACAGACCGCCGCCGTCGTTCTGGACGATCTGCCCGTTGAGCCAGCGCGCCTCGGGGAGGCAGAGCAGCGCCACCGCCTCGCTCGCGTCCTCGGGGGTCGCTGCCGACCGGAGGGGATGGGTCTGCTCCTCCGCGGCGACGAGCTTGTCATGCAGCGGGCCGGCCATGATCCGGATCGAGTCGGTGTCGACGAAACCCGGCAGCACGCCGACGGCCGTGACCCCCGCGGGGCCGAGCTCGCACGCGAGGTAGCGGACGAGCGTCTCCATGCCCGCCTTCGCCGCCGCGAGCAGCCCGTGGCCAGGGATGTAGCCGACGGTGTCGGCGCCCGAGACCGCCACGATCCGGCCGCGCCGCTGGCGGAGCAGCGGGAAAGCGAGCTGCGCCATGAGGATGAAATGACGCACCGAGATCGCGAAGGTCTTGTCGACCTGGTGCATCTTCACCTCGAGCAGCGGCTTGAACGCGGTCTGGGCCGCGTTGGCGACGAGGGCGTCGAGCTCTCCGTCGGTCTCGGCGACGCGGGCGAAGAGCTCGCGGACGCTCTCCTCCTCGAGGAGGTCGAGATGCTCGGCGCGCGCCCCCGGCGTCAGCCGTTCGCAGTCGGCCACGACCGCCGCGGCGTCCTCCTCCCGGGTGCGGTAGGTGAGGACGACGCGCGCGCCCCAGGCTGCGAGCCGCCGCGAGGTCGCCGCCCCGAGCCCACGCGAGCCGCCGGTGACGAGGACGGTCCTGCCGTCGAGCGGTCGGGCGTCGTCCACGGTTCGTCCCTCCGTCTGGACCGGTGCGCAGCGTGACACACCGCGACGTGGGATGATGGCACGGATATGCCGGGGACAACGCCCTACCGGTCACGCCGGCCCACGGAGCCGCGGCGGCTCACACCGCTGCCGTTCCTCCCGCCGCTGGGGCCGCGGCTGCGGGGCGCGCTCGCCGCGGCTCACGCGGAGAAGCCGTTCTCGCCCG
>JBOHEE010000532.1:0-4458 GCA_050700895.1 Nitriliruptorales bacterium
GATCTTCTTCGCGCCCTTGCAGCCGGCGATGTGCTGGGTCGCGCCGCTGATCCCGCAGGCGATGTAGAGGTCCGGGGCCACGCGGGCGCCGGTCTGGCCGACCTGATCGCGGTGGGGCCGCCAGGCGTTGTTCGTGGCGACCCGGGAGCAGCCGACCGCTCCGCCGAGCAGCTCGGCGAGCTCCTCCAGCACCGCGAAGCCCTCGGCGCTGCCGACGCCCCTGCCGCCGGAGACGACGACCGGGGCCGTGGTGAGCGTGATCCCCTCGCCCCGGGCCGTGCGCTCCACCACCCTCGTGCGCGCGAGCGCAGGGTCGAGCGCCGGGGCGAAGGTCTCGACCTCCACGTTTCGGGCTCCCTCGCCGACCTCTGCCTCGACGGCGTGGGGCGACACGGTGGCGAGCTTCACGGGGGCGGTGAGGCGGGCGTCCTCGAGCAGGCTCCCGCCCCAGCGCTGTCGCGTCAGCGACCAGACGTCGCCCGGCTCGATCGCGGTGCAGTTCGCCGCCATCGGCAGGTCGGTGCGCGCGGCGAGGTGTGCCATCACCTCGTTGCCGCGATCGGTCCCCGAGGCGAGGACGCCGTCCGGGCTCACCTTCGCCACGAGCTGCGTCACGCTCTCCGCCCAGGCCTCGGGCCCGTAGTCGTCGACGAGTTCGTGCTCGACGACGTGCAGGCGCGAGACCCCCAGCGCACCGAGCTCCTCGCCGAGGCCGCCTGCGACCGTCCCGAGGGCCACGGCCTCCACCGTCCCCTCGTCGCCCGCGAGGCGGCGGGCGAGCGTCAGCATCTCCCGCGACGTCTCGAGCGCCGCGCCACCGTCGTGCTCCACGATCCCGAGCAACCCCAAACCTGGCCCTCCCGCCTTCATATGAGCCCCAGCTCCTCGAACAGGTCGGCCACCGCGACCGCGCCCTCGGCTCCCCCTCCGAGCACCACCGTCTCCGACACCTGCTGCGCGGGATGGCGGAACCGCACGCGCTCGAGCCCACCCGGCTCTGCGGCGGGGGCGACGACACGGACGTCGGCCTGCTTCGCGCGGATGCGGCCCTTCAACGCCGGGTACCGGGGCAGGTTGAGCCCCTCCTTCACGGCCACCGCGGCGGGGAGGGTCACGTCGTAGAGCTCGACGCCGTCGGGGATCTCACGTCTGAGCCGAGCCCTGCCGTCGGCGAGGTCGATGCCCTTCACGCCGCTCACGATCGGCAGGCCGAGGGCGTGCGCGACGCGGATGCCGACCTGGTAGTTGCCGGCGTCGGGGGACTCGTTGCCGAACAGCAGGAGGTCGAAGCGCCGGCCGTCGGCCTCGATCGTCCGGACCGCGGCCGTGATGGCGGTGGCGGTGGCCTGGGGGTCCCACTCCTCCGCGCCGGTCTCGACGAGCACGCCGTCGTCGGCGCCGACCGAGATCGCGGCGCGCACCTGCTCGACCGCCTCGGGCGGGCCGAGGGTGAGCACGGTCGCGCGCCCGCCGTGCGCCGCGACGATGCGCACCGCCTCCTCGACCGCGCACTCGTCGTGCGGGCTCATCGTGAAGCCGAGGTGGCGCGTGTCGATCGCGGTCCCGTCGTCGGTCAGGGGGATCCGCGCCCCGGTCGCGGCGACCCGCTTGATGCAGACGAGGACCTCCATCAGGCCTTCATCCTCTCGTCCTCGGGGTCGAAGAGCGGCGTCCGCCCGGCGACCGCGACGGTCACCGGATAGCGCTCGCCCATGTACTCGACCGCGAGCCGCTTGCCCTCCTGCGCGTGCTCCGGGGGGAGGTAGGCCATGAGCAGGTACTTGCCGACCGACGGCCCGGACCCGGCGCTCGTGACGTACGAGGGTCGTCCCTTGGCATCGACGATGCGCGCCCCGTCCGGCGTGACGATCGGCTCGTTGCCGGTCATGTGGCGGCGGAGCCCCGACTTCGACGTGTGGTCGTCGACGGTGAGGGTGCAGAGGGTCGCGGCGGGGTCCTCCTCGCGGGCGCGAAGGTAGGCCTCCCTGCCGATGAAGTCCGCCGACTTGACCTTGGGCAGGGCGAGCCCCGCCTCCACCGGGTCGTAGTCGAGCTCGAGCTCGGCGCCCATGAGCCGGTAGCCCTTCTCGAGCCGACCGGTCGTGCCGTAGACGCCGATGCCCGCCGGTACGACCCCGAACGGCTGGCCGGCCTCCCACAGGGTGTCCCAGACCCGCTGCCCCTCGGAGAAGGGCACGTGGATCTCCCATCCGAGCTCGCCGACGTAGGAGATGCGGATCATGAGGACCGGGACGGTGCCGAGCGTGACGTGGCGGGCGCGGCCGAAGGGGAAGCCTTCGTTGCTGACGTCGTCGTCGGTGACCGACGCGACGAGGTCGCGCGCCCGCGGGCCCCACACCCCGACCGTGCCGTAGGCGGAGGTCGTGTCGACGAGCTGCGCCGACCCGTCGGCGGGCAGGTGGTCGGTGAACCACTTCGCGTCGCGACCGCCGTCGGCGCCGCCGGTGATGATGCGGAAGTGGTCCTCGCCGAGCCGCACGACGGTCAGGTCGGACTTGAAGCCGCCGTTCGGGGCCAGGATCGGGGTGTACATGATGCGACCGACCGGGCGGTCCATCTGCGCGACCGCCACCCGCTGGAGGTGGTCGAGCGCGCCCGGGCCGACGGCGTCGAAGGTGGCGAACGCGCTCACGTCGATCATCGCGACGCGGTCGCGCATGGCGAGGTGCTCGGCGCTGATGATCGGCGACCACCAGCGCGCGTCCCACTCGTGCGGGCGGTCCTCGATCCGGTCGCGGTACTCCTCGAGCAGGCCGGCGTTGGACCCGTACCACTGCGGCCGCTCCCAGCCGCCGGCCTCGAAGAACACCGCGCCGAGGTCGCGCTCTCGGGCGTGGAAGGGGCTGACGCGGATCGGGCGGTTCGAGGCCCACTGCTCGCGCGGGTGCACGATGCCGTAGGTCTTGTTGAAGGCCTCCGAGGTCCGCGCGTGGATGTGGGTCTTCGACCGTGCGTAGCCGTAGAAGCGCGCGACGTCGGACGAGTGCGGGTCGATCTCTGGCGCACCGTCGGTCATCCACTGGGCCAACAGCCGCCCGACGCCGGGTCCCTCCTTGATCCACACCGCCGCCGCGGACCACAGCCCCTTGACCTCCACCGTCTCGCCGAGCAGAGGGCTCATGTCGGGGGTGAGCGACAGGAGTCCGTTGATCGCGTGGCGCACCCCGGCGCCCTCGGCCGTCAGTGCCTCGGGGAAGAGCTCGAGCGCGTCCTCCATCTGCGGGTCGAAGTCCTCCTCGGTGAACGGGAGCTGGGTCGGCGAGAGCTGCGCCGTCTCGATGGAGGGGATGTCGTCGGGGTCCCACAGGATCGGCCGGTGCTCGTAGGAGCCGATCTCCATGTCGTTGCCGTTCTGGCGCTCGTACATGTTCGTGTCCATGTCGCGCACGATCGGGTAGGCGATCTCCCCGCTCGTCTCCTCGAACACCGGGATGGGCCCGACGTCGATCATCTGGTGGACGGCGGGGGTGAGCGGGATCGTCGCGCCCGCCATTGCAGCGATGCGCGGGCTCCACACCCCGCAGGCGACGACGACGGTGTCGGTCTCGATGTCGCCCCGGTCGGTGCGGACGCGCGTCACCCGTCCCCGCTCGGTGTCGATGCCGAGGACCTCGGTGCTGGCGGAGACGGTGAGGTCACCGAGCTCGCGGGCGCGCTCCCGCATGAGCGTGCCCGCCTGGAGCGGGTCGACGACCGCAACCGACGGGGTGTGGAAACCGGCGAGCACGATGTCGCGGTTGATGAACGGCACGAGGTCCTCGACCTCCTTCGGCCCGATGAGCTCCGCTTCCACCCCCCACGCCTTCGCCGAGGCCATGCGCCGGCGCAGCTCCTCGATCCGTTCCTCGGTCCGGGCGACCTCGATGCCGCCGCTCGTGGTCTGCACCCCCATCTCCTCGTACTGGCGCATCGAGTCGAGGGTGATGAGCGTCATCTCCTTCGAGTGGTCGACGGGGAAGATGAAGTTGGAGGCGTGCCCCGTCGAGCCGCCGGGGTCGGGCAGCGGCCCCTTGTCGAGCAGGACGATGTCGCGCCAGCCGTGCTCGGCGAGGTGCCGCACGACCGAGTTGCCGACGATGCCTGCGCCGATGACGACGACGGCCGCGCTGTCCGGCAGGTTGCTCACGATGGTCTCCTTCCGACGGTTGGTTTCAGCCGGCGGGGTCGCGTTCGAGGCGGACGACGCGTTCGCGGGCCGCCCAGGCCCGGTCGGCGAGCGCCTGCGCCCGTTCGGTCCTCTCGTCCTCGAGGTCGGCGGCGCGGAGGTTGCGGGCGACGAGGTCCGTCGCCGCGGCCGTTGCGGACTCCGCCAGATTGACCGCCGTCGTCGCGTCCCCGCGGAGGTCGGGGTTGCCGGCGATCGCGAGTCCAGCGGCGAGCTCGGCGACCGCCGCACCGACCTCCGCCGTGGCGAGCGGCACATCGGCCGCGCGGGAG
>JBOHEE010000533.1:0-8229 GCA_050700895.1 Nitriliruptorales bacterium
CCACCCTCCTCGTGGCCGCCCGCCGGGTCGCAGGGTTGCCGGGAGCCCCCGGTAGCGTGGCGGCCCGTGAGACGACGGGACGGGGAAGCCGGCGGGGCCGGGACGGGGCGGCGACCGCCGCTCACGATCATCTTCGCGATCACGATGACGGGGATCCTCGTCAACACGCTCGTGTCGCCGGTCATCCCCGACATCCTCGACGACCTCCAGGCGAACCGGAACCTCGCCGGCCTGCTGCTCGCCGCGGCGACGATGCCCGGGATCCTCCTCGCCCCGGCCGCCGGGATACTCGCCGACCGCTTCGGACGGCGGGAGGTCATCGTCCCCTCCCTCGTCCTCTTCGGGCTCGGCGGGCTCGCCGGCGGGCTCGCGCCGAACTTCTGGTTCCTGATCGGCATGCGGCTCGTCCAGGGGGCGGGCTCCGCAGGACTCATCAACCTCGCCATCGTCGTGATCGGCGACCACTGGGACGGGGCCGACCGCGCCCGCGTCATCGGGCGCAACGCCGCCGTCCTCACCGTCTCGCTCGCGCTCCTGCCGCCGCTCGGCGGCTTCCTCGCCGAGCTGGGCAGCTGGCGGACTCCGTTCTTCGTCTACCCCGTCGCGCTCGTCACCGCGTGGGGGGTGCTGCGCCGCCTGGAGAGGCAGCCGACGCGGGATGTCCGCTTCCGCGAGCAGTTGAACGAGGCGGCGCCCTACCTCACGTCGCCGACCACCGTGGGCGTGCTCGGCGCCGGGGTCATCCTGTTCGTCCTCATCTTCGGGCTCGTCCTGACCGTCTTCCCGCTCTTCCTCGAGTCCCGCTTCGGGCTCGGCCCGTCGATGCGCGGGGTCATGCTCGGCCTGCCGGCGGTCACCTCCACGACGGGTGCGCTGCTGATGGGGCGGTTGAACGAGCGCTTCGGCCGGCGGGGTCCGCTCATCGCGTCCGCCGCCCTGTTCCCGGTCGCGTACGCGATCATCGGGCCGGCGCCCCACCTCTGGATCGTCGTGGTCGGGATCCTCGTCATGGGCGCGGGGGAGGGGGTGCTCATCCCGACCCTGCAGGACATCGCTGCCGGCGTGGCGCCGAGGTCGAGCCGCGGCACGGTCGTCGCGGTCTGGGTCGGAGCGGCTCGGCTCGGCCAGACCATCGGCCCGGTCGTCGCGGGCGTGGCGCTCGGCGCCCTCGGCGCGACCGCCACCTTCGGCGCCGGCGCGGCGGTCGCGGTGACGATGCCGGCGATCCTCGCCTTCGTGCTCCGGGGCGGGCGTGTCCGCGCGCTCGAGGGCGAGCCGACGCGGGTGGCCGAGCCTCCCTCCTGACGTGGCCGGTCGGACGGGTGCATGTCCGATCCGGTGGTCGAATGGAGGCCACCTGAGGGGGGATGCGACATGTCGATGCGCACCGATCGATCCATCACGGCCGCGGCCCTGATCGCGGCAGCCGCGCTCGTCGCCACCGCGCTGCCGGCGGCCGCGACGCACGACGACCCTGACTCACCCGACGGTCCGCTCTTCGCGGAGCAGTGGGGTCCGCAGCAAGTACGCGCTGAGGAGGCGTGGGACACCACGACGGGGCTGGGTGCGACGATCGCGATCGTCGACAGCGGCATCGACCTCGACCATCCGGACCTGAGCGCGAACGTGCTCCCAGGCGCGACCTTCATCGCCGCCTGCGAGGACGACCCGGCTCCCGGTCTCCCGGCGCGTCTCTGGCTCCGGTAGCGACCCGATCACGCAACGCGAATGTCCGGACGTCCACACAGCGCGGAAGGCAGAACTCCCGACCACTGTTGGACTGGGGTGAGGCACCGCGGCAAGCCATGAGCCGTCGCGGCGCTGACCGCCGGATGCGAGGAACCACCTTGCCAACAGCCGATCTTGCCCCGATCGACGAGGCCGTTGAGGAGCTACTGGAGGGCGCGAGCGAACGCGGCTACCTCCTCCTCTCGCAGGTGGACGCCCTCCATGACCCCGTCGCCCACGACGACGACTGGGTCGACGGCGTGATCTCCGCCGCGGAGGACCGCGACCTGCCGGTCATCGACGACCTCGGCAGCGGCGCCCTCGTGAGCGACGAGGGCAACGCCATGACCCACTCGGGCGACACCGTTCGTCAGTACCTGAACCAGGCCGGGCAGCACGCCCTCCTCGACAAGCAGGACGAGTCCAACCTCAGCAAGCGCTACGACGCCGGCACGGAGGCGCGACGCCTGCTCGAGGAGGAGGAGGGGCTCACGGCCCGTCAGCGCGCGAAGCTGCGGACGATCGTGCGCGACGGCGAGCGGGCGAAGAAGCGGATGGTCCAGGCCAACCTCCGCCTCGTCGTGTCACGCGCGAAGAGGTGGCTGGGGCGGGGCGTCGACATGAGCGAGCTCATCCAGGAGGGCAACCTCGGCCTGATCCGCGCGGTGGAGAGGTTCGACCACGCGAAGGGATACAAGTTCTCCACGTACGCGGTCTGGTGGATCCGCCAGGCACTCCAGCGTGGTGTGGCCGGCAAGGCGCGCACGATCCGCGTGCCCGCCCACGTCTGGGAGACGTCCGCGAAGCTCAACCGCGCGGAGATGGACCTTCGCCAGGACCTCGGTCGGGACCCGACCGACGAGGAGGTCGCGGGCGCCGCCGGCATCAGCCTCTCGCGGCTCCAGGAGGTCAGGGAGGCGCTGCGTCGCGCGACGTCGCTGGACCGAACGGTCGGCGAGGAGGGGGAGACCACGATGGGGGAGCTCCTCCCCGACGAGGCCGTTCCCGACCCGAGCGACAGCGCCTCGGCGATCGATGCCAGGACCCGCATCGAGGAGGCCCTCCACGACCTCTCCGAGCGGGAGCGGCGCATCCTCCTCCTCCGCTACGGCTTCCGCGGCGGGCGCGCCGCCACCCTGGCCGAGATCGGCGACGAGCTGGAGATCAGCCGCGAGCGCGTGCGCCAGCTCGAGAAGCAGGCGCTGTCGAAGCTGAAGCACCCCGCCGGCACGACCGACCTCAAGGGCCTCCTCTCCATCATCCACGCCGGCTGAGCATCCCAAGGGGGGCTTGTCAAGGTCGGTGTCTGGCGGGTCATGAGGGGTTGTGGGCGGGACGGGGTGGCCCGTCCGTGGGCGGGATCTCTCGTTGGTGGTGTGGTCGGTGGGCGGGTAGCCCGTGTGCCCGTCTCGGCTCTGCCTAGCAAGCGCTAGCTAGCGCTAGCGCTAGCTAGGTCCCGGCGGGGCTGGTCAGGTGAGGTCGAGGACCCAGGGGAGGAGCTCGGGGCCCTGGAGGTGGGGGAGGGATCCCTCGCGCGCGGCAGGCTCGCTGAACTCGCGCGTGTCGTCGGCCTCGACCGGCCCGCGGACGAGGTAGGGGACCGGGTCGTCGGTGTGCGCGGCGCGGACTGACGACGTCGCGTGGTCCGCGGTCACGAGCAGCGTGACGTCGTCCACGACGCCGCCGAGCTCACCGAAGAAGGCGGCGTCGATGGCCGCGATGACGTCGCGCTTCGCCTCCGCGTCGCCGTCGTGGGCCGGGATGTCCGGCCCCTTGATGTGGACGTAGAGGGCGTCGAACCGACGGATGGACTCGCGTGCCTGCTGCGCCCACTGCCCGTACTGCTCCGCCGGGTCGTCGCCAGCGCCCGGCACCTCGACCTCGGACATGCCGACCATCCGCGAGATGCCCGCCTCGACCGGCATCTCCACGAAGCAGCCGAAGCTGCGCGCGAAGCGCTTCCCGATCGGCTCGAGGTGGGCCGGCACACGTGAGCCGGCGTCGCGGAAGAGGAGCGCGTTCGCCGGCAGCCGGCCCTCCTCGCGGCGACGCGTGTTCACCGGCGAGGCATCGAGCACCTCGTGGATGCGGCGGGACAGGAGGTTCGTCAGCTCCGCCGCGCGCACCGCACCCTCGTCGTCCTCCTCGCCCTCGACGACGCGGGCCTCTTCGATGCGCATGTCGAACTTCGCGAGGGCGTGACCGATCGATCCCTCACGCCGGTACGCCGGATCCGTGTTCGTCACCGGACGGAGCGGCGAGTGGCGGGTGCGGATGACGAGCGCGGCGCGGTGACCGACGGTCGCCTGGAGCTCGAAGGTCGCCGCCGGGAGCTCGATCTGCTCGTTCACCTCGCGCGCAAGCTCCTCCGCCTCCTCGAGGGTGAGGTCCCTCCCGGCGCGCCGGTCGACGAGGTTCGGGTAGTCGTCGACGGTCGCGAAGTTGCAGCGCCACGCGACGTCCCCGTCATGGAACTCCATCCCGGCCCCCAGCGCCTCGACCGGTCCACGTCCGGGGTGGTCGATCGCCGGGTCGAAGCCGAGCAGCGACATGACCGCGACGTCGGACTCGGGCGCGACGCCCTCGCCCACCGTCGTGCAGAGCCCGAGGGCCCCTTCACCGGCCAGACGGTCCAGGTGTGGGGTCTCGGCCGCCTCGAGCGGGGTCCGGTCGCCGAGGTCGGGAACGGGGTCGTCGCCGAGCCCGTCGAGGACGACGTAGAGGAGCGGCTGCGCCATGGCAGCCCCGAGCCTGCCACCTCGCAGGAGGTCCAGCGCCCGGCGCACGTACAGTCGGCCGCGGGGGGACACCCCTTGCCGCAGCGGCGACGGCACCGTCGGGAGCGGGCTTCGAAGGGGGAGTTACCAGCGACATGCGAACACTGGTAACGAAGGTTTCGTCAGCCGTGGGCCTGGCGCGCACGGGCGCGTCGCATCTTCTGGCGGCTGCCGCAGACACGCATCGAGCACCACTGGCCGGAGCGGTTCTTCGAGCGGTCGTAGAAGCCCCACGAGCACTGCCGGCAGCACTTGAGCCGCTCCCACCGGCCAGCGAGTGCGTTGTCGTGGACGATCGCGAACAGCCGACCGAGGAAGGCCTCGACCCCGCTTTCCGAGGCGGGGGTGAGGTCGGACGTGCCGTCCTTGCGGAGTCGCACGACGACGGGCGCGGCCGCGAGAACCCGGTTCACCAGCGCGATCAGCGGCCCGTACCCTTCCCCCGAGCGATTCGCGACCGCAAGGGCACGCAGCCCCTCACGCGCGGTGCGCAGCCTTTCCACCCCCGCCTCGTCGTCGAGCTCCACGGGGTGCTCGAGCAGGCCTGTCCCGTCGATCCACCGGGCCGCCGCCTCGACGGTCGCGAACGCGTCGTAGGGCTTCTCGTGGGTCGAGGTGTTGATGAACTGGCGCACGACCTCGAGTGCATCCGGCGCGGGGTTGCCCGGATCCTGGAAGGTCCGCACCGTCAGGATCTCGGGCTCGCCGACCTGGGTCATGTCGGTTCCCATTCGCCGTTGCCAGTGTTATGGTTTCACTGGTAACCCGCGAGGAGCGTAGCGCACGGCTGTCGAAACCGCGCACATTGCGACGGGCGTGCGCGCGCCGGTCCCCCGCGACTGGGCGCGGCAGCTGACGAGGCTCGTGCGCATCGTCCTCATCACGGTCGTGCTGCTCGGCGTCTACCGCAGCCTGAGCGCCGGGTTCAGCCTCTCGATCGGGCGCTCGCTCGTCGTCTCGGGCCTGAGCCAGGGCTCGATGTATGCGCTGCTCGCCCTCGGGTTCAGCATGATCTACAGCACGCTGCGCTTCATCAATCTCGCCCACGGCGACTTCCTGATGGTCGGCAGCATGATCGGCTGGGTGGTGGCCGGGCCGCTCGTCTTCGGCGGGTGGTGGTTCCAGGCCCCGGCCCTGTCGCTTCTCGTCGTCCTCATTACCTGCGTGGTGACCTCCGCGAGCGTCGCCTTGGCCTCCTACCGCTGGTTCTTCCGGCCGATCCGGACCGCACCGCGGATGACGCTGATGGTCATGTCGCTCGGCGCCTCGTTCGTGATCCAGTACTCGACGAGGGGGCTCCTCGGCACGCGCTTCAAGCACTTCCCGCACATGGTCGAGCTCCAGGGCTTCTGGAGGATCGCGGGCTTCCGCGTCTTCCGGAAGGACGTCCTCATCGTCGTCGTGGCGCTGCTCCTCTTCGCCGCGCTGTACTGGCTCGTCACGCGCACGCGCACGGGCCTGGCCATCCGTGCGGTCGCCGACGATCCCGAGGCGGCGGCGATGATGGGGATCGACGTCGACCGCACGAGCGCGCTCGTCTTCGCACTCGGCGGGGCCGCCGCCGGCGTCGGCGCCTTCGTGTGGCTGATCCTCTTTCCGTGGGTGACGTTCACGATCGGCATCCACCCGGGCTTCAAGGCGCTGACCGCCGCCGTGGTCGGCGGCATCGGGAGCTGGCCGGGCGCGGTCATCGGCGGCTACCTGATCGGAGTCGCGGAATCGGTCGGCCCGAGCCTCGTGCTCCGCGGGCTCGGCATCCCTGCCGCGTGGCAGCTCAAGGACGTCCTGGTCTTCGGGGTGCTCATCGTCGCCCTGACGGTGCGTCCGCAGGGACTGCTGGGGAGCCGCGACGATGCCGTCTAGGGGGTTCCGGGCGGGCCGTCCGGCACGGTGGGGGGCGGCGCTCGCCCTGGCGGGCCTGCTCCTGACCGGCTGCGTCGCCTGCCAGCCCGGCGAAGTGCGGCGAGGTCAGCAGGGGAAGTTCGCCGTCGAGGCGGTCGACAGCCGCCCGACCCTCCCGCCCACCCACCTGGGCAAGGGCGGCGCGGTGATGCTCGGCCGGACGGAGGCGCTCGGCGCCTGGGAGATCGCCGTGGTGAAGACCGACCTCGAGCCGCGTCGGGATCGGGCCGACACGGGCGCGGCGCTGTCCGCCGAGGAGCGCAGGCGGGAGCAGCCCTTCCTGGTCGAGCTACGGGTGACGCGGACCGGCGATCGGCCGGCCCGTCTGCGCGACACGCTGACCTTCGGGACGTTCGCGCGCGACGGCAGTCGCTTCGAGGAGCGGACCACCATCGGCAAGTGCGCCGACCGGGTGGGCAGCACCACGCGGGCCAACCCCACCGTGGCCGGCGGCGAGACGCTCGACGTCGTCACCTGCTTCTTCGTGAAGCTCGCGCACTGGGACGGCGTCTTCCTCGCGGTGTGGGACGCGGAGAGCGGCGATGCCCGGGCCTTCCACCTCCAGGCGACGTCCCACTGAAGTCGCGACAGGCGGGGCCCCGCGATCGGGACCCAGACAGGCATGATGCTGCCCGGAGGGTTCACGATCGCGCGATCAGAGCTGCGGTGACTCCTGACCGGTGGAGAGCTCAGGCGGCGAGGCCTCCCCGCAGCTCGGCGAGATCGGCGGCCTGCTCGGGCGACGGCCCGGCCTCCAGAAGCCGGGCGCACTCGGTCTCGGCGTCCTCGCGGGTCCGGCACAGCGCGAGGTGGTAGCCGGTCTCGCGGTCGACGACGAGCCACCGGAAGGGCGTGACCCGCTCGGCCACCTCGTGCGGTCGCACGACCGCGTCGACCTCCTGCGGGCGCACGGCCTCGAGGACCAGACCCAACGATCCACCTCCGTTCGCGACGGGGAGACCGTACGGGGCGGGTGTGACATCTCCGAGGAACCGGTCCGATCGGCCGGTGAGCCTCGTTGCGCGTACCGGTTCCCTCACCGACGGTCGTCCCGACCCGCCGGGAGGTTCATCGTGTCAGCCGGTCGCCTGCTCGTGGCTGCCGCTGCGTGCGTTGTGCTCGCCGCCGCCTGCGACGGAGGGACGCCGGAATCGGTCAACGCGCCGGGAAGCGCCCCGGAGCCGTCGCCGACCGAGACCACCCCCGGACCGGGCATCACCGGGCCGCTCGCGTTCGGCCAGAGCGACGAGTGCGTCGGGCCCACGTGGTCCGTGGAGCTCCCCGCCGACTGGCACACGAACGAGGGCCAGGTGCTGCCGCCGTGCAGCATCTTCCACCCCGAGCAGTTCGAGCTCGAGGAGGCGACGCAGATCCCGTTCGACCTCGCGGTGACCGTCCGCGAGGACCAGGTCGACTTCGAGACCGCGTCCGGCGAGGACACGCGCGGCGTCGACGTGACCTCGCGGTCCGAGGCGACGGTCGACGGTCGGACCGCCGTCGTCATCGACGGGGTCGGCACCGGCGAGACGCTGATCCCGGAGGGGCTGGAGTTCCGCGAGTACGTCGTCGACCTCGACGGCGCGGTCCTGATCGCGTCGACCTACGCGGAGGGGGAGCTCGACTTCGAGGAGAAGACCGCGATCCTCGACCAGATGATGCAGACGCTCGAGATCCGCTTCGACGAGAACTGACCCGGCGGTTCCCGCAGAACTAGGACTAACGGGGCTTCGCCCCGGCCCGTCGAGGCGGGGGGTGGCTCCGGTCGTCGCTGGCCGGCGGGCGTAGGCTCGCCGGTTCATGGGACCCCGAGGGGGTCGGTTGG
>JBOHEE010000534.1:0-14790 GCA_050700895.1 Nitriliruptorales bacterium
GGAACTCATGAAGCACGCCCTCGGGTGGGCCCTGCTCGCCCTCTTCGCCGTCCTGATCACCGCGTGCGGCGGGAGCGTCGGCCACGCTATCCCCTGGGCAGCGAGGCGGGCAACCGCCGCCACCCGAAGGCGGGCCCGTGATGAGATACGGGGGCGGATCTCTCGTGGTTGTAGGTTCGTCCCGTCAAGGAGCGGCGATGGCTGAGGCGGTGTTCGAGGGGGTCGGGGTCGCGCTCGCGACGGTGTTCGCCGACGACGGAGCGGTCGACGTTGATGCCACCGTCGCCCACGCCCGGCGGATGCTCGACGTCGGCGTCCGGGCGGTCGTCGTCGCCGGGAGCACCGGCGAGGCGCCCGCGCTCGACACCGACGAGCGGGCCGACCTGATCCGGGCGGTCCTGGACGCTGTCGGCGGGGACATCCCGGTCATCGCCGGCACCGGGGCCGCCTCCGCCCGTCAGGCGATGGTCCTCACCGAGCAGGCCGCGACGGCGGGGGCGTCCGCGGTGCTCGTGCTCACCCCGCCCCGCGCCGGCGACCCCACGGTCTACTACCAGCGGGTCGCGGAGGCCGCCGGCGACATGCCGGTGCTGGGCTACCACTTCCCGGCGATGTCGCCGCCGGGGATCCCGCTCGAGGTGCTCGCCGACCTGCCGATCGCCGGGATGAAGGACTCGACCGGAGATGCCGAGCGGCTCCTCCGCGCGCTCGCGGTCTTCGACCGGCCCCTCTACGTCGGCTCGTCCGCGCTCCTGGTCCAGGCGGGGGCGTTGGGCTGCGCGGGGGCGATCCTCTCCGCGGCGAACCTGGAGCCCGAGCTGTGCGTCGCGGCGTTCGACGGCGACGCGGAGGCGCAGCGGTCCCTCGTCGATGCGCACGTGGCCGTCGCCCGCGACTTCCCCCACGGCCTGAAGCAGGCGATGGCCGAGCGCTGGGGCACCTCCCCCGCCACCCGCATGGGCTGACCCCGAGGCGATCGTGAAGGATCCAGGCGATATCTCGCCTGACCTCTTCACGATGCCTCCCGCGAGGGTTCGGCGCGGGGTCAGATGGCTTCGATGTCTCGGGGGGAGAGGCGGGGGCCGTAGCGCGGTGGGCGGTCGCCGCCGAGCTCGAGGAGTCGCAGGGCGCGGCCGCGGTGGCCGGCGAAGGGCTCGAGGAGCTCGAGCATGCGGTCGTCGTCGCCGCGCGCCTCGCCGGCGAGGTTCCACGAGACGAGGTGGGGGAGGTTGTAGTCGCCGACCTCGACCGCGTCGGGGTCGCCGAGTGCGAGCCGCCGGACGATCGCGGCTGTCCAGGGTCCGACGCCCGGGAAGGCCAGGAGGCGGCGCTCGCCGTCGCCGGCGTCCATCTCCGCGATCGCCTCGAGGCGCGACGCGCGGGCGCAGGCGCCCCGGATCGCCTCCGCGCGCCGCCGCTCGACCCCGAAGGGGTGGTAGCGGAAGTACGGCGTCCGGGCGAGCTCCGCCGCGGTCGGGGGCACGCGGAGGCCGCCTGGGCCAGGTGCGGGGCGACCCAGGGTGCGGACGAGCCGCTGCCAGGCGCGCTTCTGCTCGAGCCCGGTCACCTTCTGCCCCAGGACCGTCGGGACGAGGGCGTCCACCACCGCGCCGGTGCGGCCGATGCGGACCCCGGGGCGCCGCCGCTGGAGGTCGCGGATCAGGGGATGCGTCGGCCGGAAGCTCTCGGGCCCGTCGCGGCAGCCGACGAGGTCCGGGGCGGCGTGGAGGGCGTGGTCGGCGCCCTCGCCCCAGGCCTCGGCCTCGATCCGGCGGCCGTCGGCGCGGAGGTGGAGAGTGGCCGGCCCGCATGGCGTGTTCGCCGCCCGCAGGACCTCGTTCGCGGTCAGGCGGATGGTCGGGTCGTGGGTGCCGAGGCGGAGCTCGCCGAGGGTCGACGCGAGGTCGATCGGCGCAGGTGCGAGGATGGTTCGGCGGGCCACGGCGCGGAGACTGCCACACGCCTGCGACAGGGCGTGGCAGGTCGGGTCAAACGACGACCACCGCCGAGCGGGCTGGTGCGCACGCGAGGGGCTGGTGCGCACGCGAAGGGCTGGTGCGCACGCGATGGGCTGGTGCGCACGCGATGGGCTGGTGCGCACGAGAGGGGCTGGTGTGCACGCGATGGGGCTGGTGCGCACGCGATGGGGCTGGTGCGCACGCGATGGAGGAGGTGGAGGGAATCGAGACGAGCTTCACGCAGCGGGTGCACGCGGTCGTCGCATCGCTGGAGCCGGGCGACGTCGTCACGTACGGCGAGGTCGCGGCCGAGGCCGGGGCGCCGGGGGCGGCACGCGCGGTCGGCAACGTCCTCGCTGCCAGCGAGGGGCTCCCGTGGTGGCGGGTCGTCCGTGCCGACGGACGGCTCGCGACCGGCGAGGAGGCCCGCCAGGCGGAGCTGCTGCGCAGTGACGGCGTCGAGGTCCGCGACGGACGGGTCCGCTCGCGTTGGTGAGGTCCCCCCGTACCTGCTAGGAACGTGCTCCAGGATCCGCGTCGTCAGCGAGGGGTTCAACCGTGAAGGTCGCCTACGTCTTCTCCACGTCGGGCAACACCGCGCACTACAAGCTGGGTCAGATGCTCCTGCCGCAGCTCGAGTCCGGGGATCACGGGGTGGACGTCGTCGGGATGATGTTCTTCGATGACAACACGCTCATCCTCCAGGCCGGCAACCCGATCGGGGAGCGGCTCGCGAGCGTTGCCGGGGAGCAGGGGATCCTGCTCATGATGTGCGACAGCTGTGCGCTGTCGCGCGGTCTCGCCGAAGGCGAGCCGTACCCGGGCGAGACGAAGGCGGTCAACACGGTCGCCGGGGTGGAGGTCGGCTGCTTCCCCGACCTCTACGGGGCGCTCGCGCAGAACCCGCCCGACCACGTGATCACGCTCTGACGAACCCGAAGGAGGCACGGTGAACGTCGAGGTGGGCCAGGAGGCCCCGGACTTCAGCCTGCAGGACGCCGAGGGCAAGGACGTCGCGCTGAGCGACCTGCGCGGCCGCCCGGTGATCCTCTACTTCTACCCGAAGGACGACACGCCGGGCTGCACCACCCAGGCCTGCGACATCCGCGACGCCTGGGGCGAGTTCGAGGACGCGGGCGCTACCGTCCTCGGCGTCTCCCCGGACCCGGTGGAGTCGCACGCGAGGTTCCGCGACAAGTACGGCCTGCCGTTCACCCTCCTCGCCGACCCGGACCGCGAGGCCATCGACACCTACGGGGTGTGGGGCAGGAAGACCTACGGGGGCCGCGAGTACGACACGGTGATCCGCTCCACGGTCCTCGTCGACCGCGAAGGGTCGATCGCGCAGGTCTGGCCGGACGTGAAGGCCTCCGACCACGCGGATCTCGTGCTCGAGGCGCTGGCGGGCCTGGAGTAGCTGCCATGGCCTGGGAACCCTCCGGGAAGGTCGCCGTCGTCACCGGTGCCTCGAGCGGCATCGGCGAGGCGACCGCGCGCCGCCTCGCGACGGCGGGGATGACGGTCGTCGCCGTGGGACGTCGCGGGGACCGACTGGAGGCCCTCGCGGACTCGTTCGCCAACGTGGTCGCCCACCCGGCCGACGTGACCGACATGGCGGCGGTCGATGCGCTGGAGAAGCGGGTCCGCGGCGAGTTCGGGGCGTGCCACGCCTTCGTGAACAACGCCGGCATCGGCGGCGGGCCCTTCGAGGGCCGCGACGACCTCGACGGCGCGATCCGGACCCTCGACGTCAATCTCCTCGGCGTGTTCCGGTGCATGGCCGCCTTCGCCGACCTCCTCGTCGAGAGCGCCCCGAGCCGGGTGGTCAACGTCGCCTCGGTGGCGGGGAAGGTCGGGATCGGCCCCGCCGCGTACGCGGCGAGCAAGTTCGGCGTCGTCGGCATGAGCGAGGCGCTGTCGTTCTCGTGGGCACGCCGCGGCGTCACCGTGACGCAGCTGAACCCCGGGTTCATCGAGACCGAGGGCTTCCCGCAGGAGCAGGTGAGGGCGAGCCCCCTCGCCCCGCTCCTGCGCGAGCCGGAGGACGTCGCGGAGGCGGTGCTCGAGGTGCTCGTGAGCGGCAAGCACGAGCGCACCGTCCCGCGCGTCTACCGCGTCGCGGTCGTGCTCCGCCACGTCGCCCCGCCCGTGTGGCGGGCCCTCGGCTCCCGCCTCGGCCGCGCCAGCGGCCGCCGCGGCTGACCGAGGTTAGGGGAGCCGTCTCGCGAACTCCGCGACCAGTTCCCGGAGTCGGATGGCGTGGTTCTCGGTGATCCGTTCCCAGCCCTCGAAGTACGAGCCGGGGATGTGCGGGTTGTTCAAGGTCGACCCACGCTTGATCACGTGCTCGCAGCGGTCTTGGAGTATCTCCAGCATCCGCCCAGGCGAGTATCCGTCCTCCAGGTCCATGCGCGCTCGATACTCGTCGGTCGTGTACTGGCGCTTGTGGATCCTTCGGGCGTCGTCGAGCGTGTACTGGGCCTTCGCGCCGAGACTCTCGTGGAGCATGGACGCCGTCACGAGATCGGGTGCGTGATCGGCCAGGACGACGTCGGGTCGGACGTACTCCGCCTTCTCGTCGATCCACGGCCGCATGTCGTCCGGCGACGCATAGTGGCAGTGGAGGAGTCGGATTCCGGCCCTGTCGTAGAAGCCGAAGACCCAGTGGATGCCCTGCCACTTCGCGATGTGATCCGGCCCGAAGTCTCGGACCGTCGAGATCGAGCGACCCGTGGTGGACTTCAGTTCGAACGGGAACTCCCGTTCTCCCATCCGAAGATAGGCGTCGATGTCGGCGCGCTGGCGCTCCTCGGGGACCGTCAGGTTGAAGAGTCGGACAAGCTCGATCTCACGCGCGTCGTCCTGTACCGGCACCTCGCTCGTCCGCTCGTCGCGTGGCGGGAAGCCTCGTCGGTTGGCCGGGGCGGTTCAAGCACCGGCGAGGGCGTCGGCCACCGACCTCGCGACGGCGTATCCGAGCGTAGGCGGCACCGCATTGCCGATCTGACCGAGCACCATGTAGGTGGCGCCTTGGAACGGCCACGACTCGGGGAATCCCTGAAGTATCGCGCAATCCTGTGTGGACAGCCGGAAGTGGCCGTTCTTGGCGACGAACGCTCGGGCCTTCTCGCGAGATGGGGCAACCCCATTCGGCCAGATCTCGATCTCGGCCCACTTCCTTGCGGCGGAGACGCTGCTGATGACTGACGTCGTGTGCCTGGGACCGGTCAGGGCGCTGCGGATGGTGGGGGCGAGAGCGTCCCTGCCGATGTCAGGAAGTCCAAGAGCCTGACGGGCGCCAGGACAGGACGGGAGTCCGGAGGGCACACCCCCGAACGGAGCATGCGTGGCCGCAGGGGGCAGGAACCGCTTCGCGGAACGCCGGTCACGGAAGCCGGCGAAGATCACGCGCCGGCGAACCTGAGGAACGCCGTAGTCCTCCGCCGGCAGGACGAGCTGCCGAACCTCGTACTCACGCGAGAGCGGTTCCAGGATGTCGTCGTGGACGTACGTCGCGAACTTCTTGGAGACCAGTGCGGGCACGTTCTCGGCCACAAAGGCAGCCGGCTTCGCTTCTCGGACGGCACGCACGAACTCGGGGAACATGTCGCGCGTGTCGTGCTGACCGCGCTGCCGACCGGCGGCGGAGAAGGGCTGGCAAGGTGGGCCGCCGTGCAGGACGGCAACCTTGCCCCGGTACTCCCGCCAATCGACCTGACAGACGTCTCCGTCGTCGCCCCCGTAGACGAGCCAGTCCGGATCCGCCGTCGTGAGGGTGTCTGCCGCCTCCTGAAGGATCTCGTACGACGCCAGGTGCTCGAACCCGGCGCGCTTGAAGCCGAGGTCGAGGCCGCCGCCGCCGCTGAACAGCGAGAGGGAGGTCAGGCCGTTCCCGTCGCACTCCGGCATGAGATCGAGGGGGTCTAGGGCTGGGACATTGATGGGATGGATCGGAGCCGGGCCATCGCCCCGCATGGCAGCACGCTTGGCCTCACGGGATGCGTTCGAGATGCGGCGATACCGCGCTCGCTGCTCCTCGGTGAGATCCCGCGGTTCGTGGTGCGTGCTCGGCAAGCGAAGCCCTCCCTGGAGTGGCGCCGCGAGCGTAGACAGGGGGTGCGACACGCCCGAGCACGTGGCACGTCACCCGGAGCGTCGGCGGACGAGACGGGCGATCCTCGCAGCCGCACGCTCGGGATCTTCGTGCTCCCAGACGCGCACGGGTTCCCACCCTGCGTCCAGCAGGCGTGTGTCCGTGTCCCCGTCGCGCTCCCGGTTGCGGGCGATCTTGTCGCTCCAGTAGCTGCGATTCGTCGCGGGCACCGCACCGTGCTCCGGACAGCCGTGCCACGAGCAGCCGTCCACGAAGACGGCGACCCTCGCCCGCGGAAAGACCATGTCGGCGCGACGTCGCAGCTCCGGCAGGGGTGGGTGGTCAACCCGATAGCGGAGTCCGAGGCGGTGGACTGCCGAGCGGACGGCTCGCTCGGGCCGCGTGTCGCGTCCGCGAGTGCTCGTCATGGTCCGCCGGATCGCGGCTGAGGACGCCCAGGATCCCTCTGGCGGAGTCCAGTCGGCCCCTCCTCGACCAGCATCCTTGGTCACGGGGTTCAAGTTACCGATGCCCCCACTGCGCGGGAGGAGGCATCCCGTTTGGTGCGGCGACCTGTCCCTCGAGTTGCAGTTATTCGTGAAAGGGGCTATCCAGATGACTACGGTAGGTACAGCATCTTGTGTCGCTCCTCTGACCGCGCGACGGGCCCGGTCAGGGCGAAAGCGGAGGCGTACGGCATTATTGGGGCCAAGAAGCCGTTCCCGGCAATGAGCTACATCTTGTGGTTCCCGAACTCATCTGGATAGCCCCTTAGCTTGCGATTAAACCTCAGGCTGCCTTCTTGACGGCGGGGTAGCGGGTTCGGGGGCCGGTGCGGGTGCCTTTGGGGCGTCCGGGGCCGGCCGTGTCGGATTTTGGTGGTCTGGCGGGGGTGCCGATGGTTGCGGCAAGTACCCGAAATCCTCGTCGGACACGTGCGGGGGTGAGCTTGGCGGGATCTCGAGGTTTCTCCCAGGGCAGCCGGAGGTCGGCGACCAGCCCGCGGGCCAGCCGGAGCTGGGTGTAGGCGGCCACGATCAGGGCGGTCCAGCGGTCGGCCTGTTCGGGGGTGCAGATGCGGGGGGTGGTCCACCCCAGGGTGTTCTTGGCGAACCGGTAGGTGTGCTCGATGTCGAAGCGGCGCAGGTAGGCCCGCCAGCACAGGTCCAGGTCGGGGGTGCCGGGTCCGGTCCACCACAGCCACAGGGTCTTCTTCGCACGGGCGGTGGGCTTGGGCAGATGTTCGACCTGGACCCGGATGACGGTGCCGCGCACGATCGGCGTGGTGTCGTGGTCGGCCCAGTGGCCACGTCGACCCAGCTTGGGGTGCAGGCCGGACCAGGACGTGACGGTGACGGTGCCGTAACGCGAGTCCTGGGCGACCAGGTGGCCGTCGGGGTCGGGCCAGGTGTCGGCGCGGCTGCACTTGAACCGGTCGCCGTGGCGGCGCGGCCGTCCCACGGTCCCGCCGGCGGCTGGCGGGTCGGTGTGAAACACCCGGTCGTCGCGGATGCGCACGAGCACCTGGGCGCGTAGGTCGGCCAGGTCGTGGCCGAGCGCGATCGGGTCGTAGCCGGCGTCGAACACGAACATCGGCACGTCGCCGTCGCCGGGCAGCAGCGAGATCACCTCGGTGATCTGGGCGACGGTGGCGTCGGTGACATCGGCGCCGACGGGGATGCGGCGGGCGTCGACCGGGGCGGTCCACGAGTCGGGTGCCCAGTCGAGCTGGCTGATCCACTGGTAGCTCCAGCCGGCCACGATCGGCTGGCCGGCCGAGTGCTTGGACGCGTGGTAGTAGAAGCCCCGTTCGGGCGAGGTCTCCGCGTCGCAGCGGTCCCAGGTCGAGGCGTCCACCGCGAACACTGCTGGCCAGCCGGCCGGGCGATGCTCGACCAGGACCTGCCGCAGCCGGTCGGGGTCCAGGCTGCCGTGCGCGAGCGCCTTGTAGAGGCTGCCGTGGCTGCGGCGGAAGGTCGGATCCAGCGACAGGTGAGGCACCGAGGCCACCGGCGTGGGCGAGCAGATCACCGCGTCGGTGAGTTCGAACAGTGTGTCCGCCCAGCCGTTCAACGTGTCGTAGAACGCTCGGCGGAACCCGGTCAGGGCCGCTGCCGTGGCAGTCGGTGGTGCGGGCACGATCCCCATGTCTACAGTCTGCTGCTGTAGAGACCGGGAATGGTGGAACCTCGACCGTCGCCCCGGCAGGATGTGGCCATGACCCAACCGCGCGCCGCCGACCATCGTGCCCACACGGCACTGACCACACGTCTGGCCGAGATCGGCTTCGTGCTGCCCGGCAGCCTGCTCGAACGGCGCATGTCGTGCGGCAAGAACGGCTGCCGCTGCCAGGCCGACCCCCCACAGCTGCACGGCCCCTACCACCAGTGGACCCGCAAGATCGACCGCAAGACGGCCACCCGCCGGCTCACCGACGACCAGGCCGACCTCTACGGCCCCTGGTTCGACAACGCCCGACAGCTGCGTGCCCTGGTCACCGAACTCGAGACCCTGGGCCTACAGATCTTCGACCGCATCGAGGATCCCCCCGCCTGAGCACACACCCAGCCGCTCCGCTCACCTCAGCCAAGGTTTAATCGCAAGCTTAGAGCAGTTCCAAAATTCGTCACCGTGCCCCACCACGTGGACGCGCGGCGGAGACGTCCGACCGACCCGGTACGTTGAGCCCGTGAGCACCTCGGCGGCCGAGCGGCGCGTCTATCTCGACTACGCGTCCGCCTGGCCGCTGCGGCCGGAGGCCGCTCGGGCGCAGCGCGACGCGGGGGAGATCGCGTGGGCGGACCCTTCGCGGCGGCATTCCGAGGCGCGTGCCGCACGGGATCTCCTCGACCGCTCGTCCGCGACCGTGGCCGAGGTCCTCGGCGCTCCCGAGGGCGGCATCGTGTGGACGTCGTCGGGTACCGAGTCGATCCACCTCGCCGTCCTCGGCTCGCTCCGTGCGGCCATCGTCCGTGGCGACCCCCGGCGCCACCTCGTCGCCTCCGCCGTCGAGCACTCGAGCGTGCTGCGAGCCGTCGACCGGGCCTGCGACGAGCTCGGCGCGACGTCCACCGTCGTCGCCGTCGACCGCTCCGGCATCGTCGACGCCGAGGAGGTCGTCGCCGCGATCCGCTCCGACACGCTCGCCGTCCACCTCCAGCACGCGAACCACGAGGTCGGCGCGATCCAGCCGACGCACGAGGTCGGCGCCTCGTGCCGCGAGCGGGGGGTGCTCCTCCATGTCGACGCGTGCCAGTCCGTCGGCCAGCTCGGCGTCACGCTCGACCAGGTGGGCGCCGACCTCCTGTCGGCCTCGTCGGCGAAGCTCGGTGGGCCGCGCGGGGTCGGCCTGCTCGCCGTCGGCCCACGGGGCCGGATCGCCGCCCTCCTCGTGGGCGACGAACGGCAGAGGCGGCGCCGGTCTGGGATGGAAGACGTCGCCGGGATCGCCGGTTGCGCGGTCGCCGTGCGGATGGCCGCCGACCGCCTCGACGCCGAGCGCTCGCACCGGGAGCTTCTCCGCCGACGGCTGCGCGAACGCCTCCCCGAGACGGTGCCCGACGTCGAGGTGCACGGTCCTCTCGCCGACGCCCACCCCGGCATCGTCGCTGCGAGCGCGCTCTATGTGGATGGGGAGGCGCTCGTCGCCGCCCTCGACGATCGCGGGTTCGCCGTCCACTCCGGCTCGTCGTGCGCCACGACGTCCGGCCTCCCGTCGCACGTGCTCGTCGCGATGGAGGCGCTGACCCACGGCCACGTCCGTGTCTCGGTGGGTCCGGAGACGACCGTCGAGGAGATCGATGCGTTCCTCGACGCGTACGGGGAGGCCGTCGAGGAGCTGCGCCGGACGGCGGGCATGGGGCGGGAGGTCAGCGGCTGAAGGCGGAACAGGACCCCTTGACGCTCGACGTCCGGGGGCGGGCGTGCCCGATCCCCGTCATCGAGCTCGCGAAGGCGATGCGCGGTGCCGAGATCGGCGACGTCGTCGTCGTGCTCGCGGACGATCCGACCGCAAAGGTCGACGTCCCGGTCTGGTGTCGCATGCAGCGCCAGCGGTTCCGCGACCAGCGCGAGCTCGAGGACGGCGGCTGGGCCTTCGAGGTGGAGAAGATCGCCGAGCTCCGCTGACCGGCTCATGCGAAAGGGAGCCCCGCGGGGCTCCCTTTCAGGTCGTGATCAGTGCGCGACTCAGCTGAAGCTGTCGCCGCAGGCGCACGAGGAGTGCGCGTTCGGGTTCTCGACCTGGAAGCCGGAGGCCTCGAGGCTCTCCTTCCAGTCGACGGTCGCGCCGTTGAGGTAGTTCTTCGACTGCTGGTCGACGCGGATCGTGACGCCGTGCTGGACGGACTCCTCGTCGCCCTCGAGCTGGCGGTCGTCGAAGAAGAGCGCGTACTGCATCCCGGCGCAGCCGCCGGCCTGGACGGCGACGCGGAGGGCGACGTTCTGGGCGTCGTCCTGCTCCGCGAGGAACTCGTTGACCTTCGTGGCCGCCCGCTCGGTCAGATTGACGCTTCGGGCGGGCGCGAAGCCGTCGAGCGTCTCGCGCATCATGGTCTCGCTCATGGTGGCTCTCGTCCGTTCGGCTACCAGGGCTCTGTGCGTTCGAACGTCAGTCTACCGGCTGCTGTTCCCGGCACGAACGAACCGTTCGTCCCCTGTCAGTCGGGGTCTACGTTCCGCGCAGCCTCGGGAGGCTTGTGCGGCTGCGCTCCACTCCTCGAGACCCCGAACCCCAGGTCAGGATCTAGCCGAAGGACCGCGCGAGACGGGCGGCGGCGGCCGCCACCGCGCCGCCGGGGTCGTCGGGGATCCCGTCGGGCGACGCCTCCTCCAGCAACTCGAGCTCCACGACCGGACTTCCCACCCGGCCGACAACCGCCGCCGTCCGGACACCTGCACGGTGGGCCGCAGCGAGCACGTGCCCGACGACCTTCCCCTCGCCGCTGGTCACGTCGAGCTCCCCCTCCCCCGTCACGACGAGATCCGCCCCTTCGAGCGCATGCGCGAGACCCGCCAGCCGCGCCACCGCCGGGGCGCCGGGCTCGAACTGCGCCCCGAGGCACGCTGCCAGCCCGAACCCGAGCCCGCCGGCTGCTCCGGAGCCGGGGTGGTCGCGCCAGGTCACGTCGAGCCCGCCTTCCATGACGTCGGCCCAGCGCATGAGCCCCGCGTGGAGGCGCTCGACCGCCTCCGGCGTGGCGCCCTTCTGCGGGCCGAACGTGGCCGCGGCGCGCTCGAGCACCGTGTCGACGTCGCACCAGAGGACGAGGAGGACCTCCTCCCACGCCGGGTCGGCCCAGCGCGGCTCGACCCGCGCGACGGCGGGCAGCTCACCTCCGCCGACCTTCACCCCGGAGCCGTCCTCGCGGAGGACGGCGACTCCGAGCGCGGTCAGCGCCCCCGCGCCCCCGTCGACCGTGGCCGAGCCGCCCAGCCCGAGGACGATCTGACGGCACCCGGCGAGCCGGGCGTCCTCGAGGAGTTGGCCGACGCCGTAGGTGGTCGTGCGCAGCGGGTCGAGCTGCTCGGGGGCCAGGAGCTTGAGGCCGCACGCCTCGGCGCACTCGATGACCGCGGTCCCGTCGGCACGGAGGAGCCAGCGCGCCTGCCGCGGCCGCCCACGAGGGTCCGCCACCTCGACGGTGCGCCACTCGTCGCCCTCGGCGGCGACCGCCTCCATCGTGCCGTCGCCACCGTCGGCGAGCGGGATCAGCACGACCTCGTCGTCGGGCCGCGACCGCAACCAGCCCTCGCGGATCGCCTCTGCGGCCGCGAGGGCAGAGAGGGTCCCCTTGAACGAGTTGGGTGCGGCGACGATGCGCAGGGCGTGCCTCCAAGCCGGCCGGCGGGAGGGTAGACGGCCCGCTGGTACCCTCGGTCGCTGCCATGGCTCCCCTTGTCAGCGAGCGCACGCTCGCACCCGACTCCCCGCTGCACCTGCTCGGCCGTCGTTCGGACGCGGACTCCGAGCGGGGCGTGCTCTGCCCCGGCGACCTGCCGGCGCCGTCGGATCCCGACCTCTTCGGCCGCGCCCGGCGCGCCCGGGAGGCGCTCGGCGACGAGGTGGTCGTGCTCGGCCACCACTACCAGCGGGACGAGGTGATCGCCTTCGCGGACGCCCGCGGCGACTCGTTCAAGCTGGCGCAGCACGCAGCGGCGGCCGGCGCGCCAGACATCGTGTTCTGCGGCGTCCACTTCATGGCCGAGTCCGCGAGCATCCTCGCCCGCGACGACCAGACCGTGATCCTCCCCGACCTCGCAGCCGGCTGCTCGATGGCCGACATGGCCGAGATCCACCAGGTCGTCGACTCGTGGGAGCGGCTCGAGCGGGCCGGTGTCACGGCCACGACCGTGCCGCTCACGTACATGAACTCGACCGCCGCGATCAAGGCCTTCACCGGCGAGCACGGCGGCGCGGTCTGCACCTCGTCGAACGCCCCGCGTGCCATGCGATGGGCGTTCGAGCAGGGCGAGCGGGTCCTGTTCCTGCCCGACCAGCACCTCGGCCGCAACACCGCGGTCGTCGAGATGGGCCTCGACCTCGACGACTGCGTCGTCTACGACCCGTGGCGCCCCGACGGCGGCGTGACCGACGAGGAGCTGCGCCGCGCGAAGGTCGTGCTGTGGAAGGGCCACTGCTCGGTCCACCAGCGCTTCCTGCCGGAGATGGTCGACGCCGTTCGCGAGCGCGTCCCGGGCGTGGAGATCCTCGCCCATCCCGAGTGCCGCCACGAGGTCGTGGTGGAGGCCGACCGAATCGGCTCGACCGGCCAGATCATCCGCTGGGTCGCCGAGGCGCCGGCCGGGGCGAAGCTCGCGATCGCGACCGAGCTGAACCTCGTGAAGCGCCTCGCGGCCGAGCACGCCGACAAGCAGGTCGTGTTCCTCGACGACACGGTCTGCTTCTGCGCGACGATGAACCGCATCGACCTCCCCCACCTCACCTGGGCGATGGAGGAGCTCGTCGCCGGCCGGGTCGTGAACGAGGTGCGTGTCGCGGACGACGTCCGCCACTGGTCCCGTGTCGCCCTCGACCGCATGCTCGCCCTGCCGGGAGACTGACCCGGTTCTGGCCGGCCACTACTTCTCTACTCCCACATACGGAACTGGAGAAGTGCCAGCCTCCCCGTGTCATGATCGCCGCATGGATCCCACAATCGCCTGCCCCTTCTGCGGCGCCGAGGCGCTCGAGACAGTGCCGATCGGTCGTCTGCGTGCCGTGTGGATCTGGTTCCGCAGCGGCGGTCCGCTCCCCCGCGAGATGGACGTCTGTAGGCGGTGCGGGCGTGTCAGCGGCTACGGCTCGGGAAGCCGCCGCACGATCGTCTTCGGTCCCCGCAGGTGGTGGGCGCTGCCCTGGCAGGTCTACGGGGTCGTACGCCATCGCCGCTCGATGGTCCCCGCACCGGGCGACCTACGTCGCGGCCGCGGCGATCGGGACCGTGGTCGGCATCATGGTCGACCTCCTGTTGCCGGTCCCGTGGTGGTGGTTCCCGCTCGGCCTGGTCGCGCTCGGGTGGCTGGTCTTCGCGGCCTCCGCCTTCCGCGGCCCCCGTCGTCACGAGTCCGTCTGGAACGCGCTGATCGGGGTGTTGCGCCCTGAGCTCCGTGCGGAGCGCATGCAGGAGGCACAGGACGAGCGGTTCCGGCGCACGGAGCTTCCACTCTTCGGCATGGCGGACTGGAGCGGCTTCCGCTTCATCGGAGGGAGCCGGCTCGAGGGCGACGAGATGGTGGCCGCCGCCCTCGTCTTCCGCATGACCGTGGACGCCGACCCGCCTGACGTCCGCGTCGAGACCGCCCGTGCCGGCCACGCCCCGATACGCCTCACCCAGGAGCGTCTCGTCGACGAGCTCGCCGGCATGGCCTTGCGACGGGCTCACGGGAGCCCGGACGACTGGTTCCGCGACACCAACCGCCTCGCCGCCGAGCTCGGCGGGCGGACCTGGAGCGAACAGGACCTACCGATCGACGGCGCACCGACCCCGTTCCGCGTGCTGCGGGAACGACACGCGTGGGTGGCCGTCGCGAGCCTGAACGACCATGTCGTGGCGATCCAGGCGGAGGGGGTGGCGCCGGAGGACATCGCCCTCGAGCGTGTCATCGACGTCGAGCCCTACATCCAGGGCTGGCGCGCCTTCCTCGCCGAGAGCCGCGCCGCCCACGGCCGCTGACCCAGCCGGCAGATCGGGGCCACCACTTCCCCACTACCGCATGCGGGACTGGAGAAGTACCAGCCTCGCAACCCACGGTCAGGAGGCGGCGCCCACGTCGGGACGCCCGAACAGGGCTGCGGCGCACTCCCGGCCGCCTATCGCAACCCACGGTCAGGAGGCGGCGCCCACGTCGGGCTCGTCGTCAGCCGCTTCATCGGCCTCGTCCTCGTCCTCGGCGCCGACGCCGCCGGCGGTCGTGCCAGGATGCTCGGGGTGGGTCGAGGGCATGTCGCGACCGGCGACCGCGGTGACCCGGCCCGGCGGCTCGTAGCTCTCGTCCGCCTCGAAGCGATGGATCTCGATCGCGTCGAAGCGCTCGAGTCGCTCCTCTCCGAGTTCGATCCGGTCCTCGTCGTCGGAGTGCACCCCAACGAGCACGAGGCCGTCGGTGTCGACCCTGGAGACGAGCGGGTGGAGCGCCTCGGCCCACATCATCTGCCTGCGGGCCCCGGCCTCGACGCCCAGCAGGCCCGCCGGCGATGTGGCCCGCGGCGGCGGCGGCGACGGCCGCGTAGAGGGCGCC
>JBOHEE010000535.1:0-3647 GCA_050700895.1 Nitriliruptorales bacterium
GCCGAGGCCCGCCGGGCCGGCGCCGAGCACGATCAGGTCCGTGTCCACAGCGACCCTTGCGGAGCTTGGACTGGAGCGGGCGAGGCTACCCTGGCCGCTGTCCCACCCCTCCAGGGAGTCCCGTTGAGCGCATCGAGGAACGGCAACCGACTCTCCGTGGCCGTGACCGGTGACCGCATCCTCGTCGGCCTGCCCGAGAACGGCGAGCGGCGCACGAAGGCCGGCATCCTCATCCCCGCCACGGCCCAGTCGGTGGAGAAGAAGGGTGTGTGGGGCGAGGTCATCGCAGCCGGCCCGCACGTCCGCAACGTCGACACCGGCGACGAGGTCCTCTATCTCCCGGGTGACGCGATCGAGGTGGACATCCAGGGAGACCCGTACCTCATCGTCCGGGAGCGTGACGTCCACGCGATCGCGTCGAGCCGCCGCGACGCCGCCACCGGCCTCTACCTCTAGTCCCCGGCCCGTATCCCTCGGGGGTCGTCGGGTGATGGCCGGTCCTTGGCCTGGAACTCCACCCCGGCCCGTATCCCTCGGGGGTCGTCGCCGTCCACGACCCAAACCGGGCACCACTAGAGAGGCCTTGGGTCGGCAAAGTTGTCGCGTCTGAGTCAAGTTTTCGTGGGCGAGTCAAGTTTCGGGGGTTCATGCCTCGACGGGCCGGGGCGAAGCCCCGTTAGCCTTGGTCCGGGTCGTCTCTCGAGGAGTCGGGCATGGGCGAGGGCACGGTTGCGTCGGCTGCCGCGGTCGGCCCGCCGCCGGGGATGGCGGTCCGGCTCTCGTCGAACGAGTCGCCGTTCGGGCCGTCGCCAGCTGCGATCGACGCCATGCAGACGCTCGCCGCCGACGCCCACCTCTACCCCGACGACCAGAGCGTCGCGCTGCGCGACGCGCTCGCCCGCCTCGAGTCCGTGCCGGTCGAGCGGATCGTCGTCGGGACCGGGTCCGCGGGCAACCTCATGGATCTCATCGAACACGAGTGCATCAACGGCGCCGGCCCCGGCGAGGTCCTCACCTTCGACCGTGCGTTCATCGTCTACAAGCTCGCCGCCCAGGCCGTCCTCGCGCGGCTCGTCGAGGCACCGCTGGGGGAGAACTGCCACCGCGACCCCGACGCCCTGCTCGAGCGTGTGACCGACGACACGCGGGTCGTCGCGATCGACAACCCCGCGAACCCGACCGGCGACCATCTGTCCGGCGAGGAGCTCCGTCACCTCATCACCGCGCTGCCCGAGCACGTCACGATCGTCGTCGACGAGGCCTACCACCAGTTCGCGGTCGGCCAGCGCGGGTACGCCACCGTCGCCGAGCTCGGGCTGGACCATCCGCGTCTCTGCGTCGTGCGGACCTTCTCGAAGGCGTACGCGCTCGCCGGGCTCCGGGTCGGCTACCTCACGGGACCCCCGGACCTCGTCGCGGCCGTCGACACCGACAGGGTCCGCTTCAACGCGAACGCGATGGCCCATGCCGCCGCGGTCGCGGCGCTCGGAGATTCAGCGCACCTCGAGCGGACCGTCACCGGCACGCTCGAAGGGCGGGCGCGCATGGCCGACGGCCTGCGGGAGCTCGGGGTGCCCTTCGTCGACGGGCTCGGCAACTTCCTCCAGATCGAGCTCGGGGAGCCCTCCGGGCCGATCGTCGAGGCCTATGCCGGCCACGGGGTCGGCGTCCGCCCGCTCGCCCCCTACCGGCTCGGCGAGCAGATCCGCGTCAGCGTGGGGACGCCGGAGGAGGTCGACGTCTTCCTCGAGGCCTCCGCGAAGATCCTCGCCGACGTCGCCTCCCGCACCCGACGGTTCAGCAGGTGAGGTGGAAGGCGGCGGCGACGGAGCGCTCGCCGAGCTCGGTGAGCTCGTTGTAGCGCTCGACCGCCCGCGGACTCGGCATCACCTCGACCTCGATCCCGCGGTCGGCGAGCTCCTGCTCGAGGCCCGGGTTCGGGCGCATGTTGCCCTGGGTCCCGGTCCCGACGACGAGCACGTCGGGGACCGCCTCGATCACGATCTTCAGGTCGTCCATGGACAGGGCGTGGCCCTCGTCGCGCCACCAGTCGGGGTGGAGCTCGTCGGTCAGGATCACGTCGTTGCGCTCCTCGCGCCCGTCGATCCTGATGCGCCCGTACTGGTACTCCTCGATGCGCACGATCGTCCTCCCCGTCGCTCACCAGGATAGCGTCGTTGCGTCCCGCGCCCGTCGATCCTGATGCGCCCGTACTGGCACTCCTCGATGCGCACGATCGTCCTCTCCGTCGCTCACCTCGACCGTACGCCCCGCACTCCGCGCATGCGTGTGCAGCCGTCCCGGCGAGCGAGGCGGTCAGCGAGATCGCCCGGGAGCGCGCCGACGCCGGGGCGACCGGTCAGAGGAGGTTCACCCCTCGTCGTGCGCCCAGGCGCGGGCGCGCTCGACGGCCTGCTGCCAGCGGGCGTGGAGGTGGTCGCGCTCGTCCTCGGGCAGCGCCGGTTCGTAGCGCGTCTCGACCGTCCACCGTCGGGCCAGGTCCTCGCGCTTCCAGGCGCCGGTCGCGATCCCGGCGAGCCACGCGGACCCGAGCGCGGTCGTCTCGGTGACGGTCGGCACGAGCACCGGGACGCCGAGCACGTCCGCCTGGAACTGCATGAGCCACTCGTTCCTCACCGCGCCCCCGTCGGCGCGCAGCTCCTCGAGCCGGACGCCGGACTGGCGCTCCATCGCCACGGCGACGTCGAGGCTCTGGTACGCGATCGCCTCGAGGGTCGCGCGGACGAGGTGGGCCCGCGTCGTGCCACGGGTGAGCCCGACGATCGTGCCGCGCGCGTAGGGATCCCAGTGCGGGGCCCCGAGACCGGTCAGCGCGGGCACGAAGTAGACGTCGTCGTTGCCGTCGACCTCCCTGGCGAGCGCCTCGGTCTCGGCCGCGTCGGCGATGAGGCCCAGGCCGTCGCGGAGCCACTGGACGGCCGCCCCGGTGACGAAGATCGCCCCCTCGAGCGCATAGGTGAAGGGCTCGTCGCCGACCGCCCAGGCGACCGTCGCGAGCGGCCCCTCGGTGACGCGATCCGGCTCGGTGCCCTCGTTCATGAGGAGGAACGACCCCGTCCCGTAGGTGTTCTTCGCGAGCCCCTCGTCGAAGCAGGCCTGGGCGAACAGCGCCGCCTGCTGGTCGCCGGCGATCCCCGCGATCGGCGCCTCGACGCCGAGGAAGGCGTCGGGGTCCGTCTCGCCGTGCACGTGCGAGCTCGGCAGGACCTCCGGCAGGACGGCGGCGGGGACGCCGAGGATGTCGAGGAGGCTCTCGTCCCAGCGCTGGTCGTAGATGCCGTAGAGGAGGGTGCGCGAGGCGTTGGTCACGTCGGTCGTGTGCGCTCGGCCGCCGGTGAGCTTCCACACGAGCCACGAGTCGATCGTGCCGAACGCGATCTCCCCGTCGGCGGCGCGGTCCCGCAGACCGTCGACGTGGTCGAGGAGCCACGCGACCTTCGTGCCGGAGAAGTACGCGTCGATCACGAGACCGGTCCGGCTGCGGAACGTGCGCTCGTGCCCGTCCGCCTTG
This sequence comes from Nitriliruptorales bacterium, assembly GCA_050700895.1. Lineage (GTDB taxonomy): Bacteria > Actinomycetota > Nitriliruptoria > Nitriliruptorales > JAHWKO01 > JBOHEE01. Next base: position 3,533 of record JBOHEE010000535.1, read on the forward strand.
AGGCGGTCGCACATGCCGGCGGTGCGTCGGTCCTGCCACACGATCGCGTTGTGGACCGGCTCCCCGGTCGCGCGGTCCCACAGGACGGTCGTCTCGCGCTGGTTCGTGATGCCGA
>JBOHEE010000536.1:0-2070 GCA_050700895.1 Nitriliruptorales bacterium
TGAACGCGCAGACCCACAACCTGCACAACCAGATCGCCGCCGCGCAGCACGCGCTGGCGAACCAGATCCGCCTGCTGTTCCTCGGCACGCTCGCCGCGATGACCGCGGCGGCGACGGTCGTGGTCACCTACGGCAACCTCGGGTAGGAGCGCCGGACCAGGGACGGGGCCGGATCCCTACTCGGACCAGGCGCCCTCGGCGCGGCACACCTCGATCATCTGGACGACGAGCCGTGCCATCGGGGCGGCGGCATCCCGCGGGTCGCCGGTGATCGCCTCGACCGTGAGCTGACGGAGGCCGGCCTCCATGTCCGCGGCGAGCGCCTGGAGCTCCGCTGAGTCGGTGTCGGCGGCGGCGTCCCGCAGCGCGAAGGCCCGGTTCATGACCGTGCCCGTCGCCAGGCCCGCGGCCTCGTGGTCGGAGCCGCCGGTGTTGAAGAGATCGAGGACGGCCTGCTCGAGCTCCTGCACGGTGCCGCAGGCCTCCACCATCTCCGGGTCGGGCGACGAGCACCCGGCGAGGGCGAGCAACGCCGCCGCGGCGAGCGTGGCGACCCGCCGCATCCCACCACCTGCCGCCGCGTTCATGGTCATGCCGCCACCGCGCCTCCGTCCGGGAGGCCGTCGTATATCAGCTCGACAGCTTGTGCGCCCGATCGAGGATCAGTCGCCGTAGCCGGTGCCGCCGACGCTGGTCGAAGGGCAGCCGATCGAGATCGTCGATCCACTCGTCGACGTGGGCGACCAGGCGATCCAGGGCGCGAACGACCGCTCGTGGGGGAAGGCCGAGCTCCTCGCCCAGCGAAAGGAACGAGGACGCGGTGATGTTCCCGCGGTCACGGCCGGCCACCGTCAGCGCCATCGTCGTGTCGCCATACGGGTGGGAGGAGGGGGCGTCGTAGAGCGGGGTGGCCCGCCACTCGCCTTCGACCCGGCCTGCCGAGAGGTTCTTCGCGTGCTGGTCGCCGTTGCCGGTCAGGTAGGCGAAGGCGACCTGTCGCAGGAGTTCCAGTGCCGCGACGGGCGCAGCACGACAGACCGACGCGAGTCCACCGAGAACAGCTTCGGTCGTGAGTGCGTACTTGTCGGCCGGGTAGCGGCCGAGCACCTGACAGCCGTCCTCCTGGGCACGCATCGCGATGGCGCCGTCGTCGCCGAGGAAGCGGTCGAAGCGACTCACGAGGAGTCCGAGGGCGCCGCTCGCGTCGGTGACGACGCGAGCATCAGCGACGGGCAGACCGGACCGACGGGCGATGTCGAGGAAGAAGGCCTCGCTCTCGACGAGGTGCGGGAACTCCGGCGGGTCCAGCTTGAGGATGAAGCCTCCGCCGGCGGCCGCCACGGGAGCGGCCAGCATCCGCGCCGAGACCTTGTCCTGCACGCCGGGGATGGCGACACGGTCGATCACGTCCCGCCCGCCAAAGGCGTCTGCGAGGACGTCGGAGAATCGAACCTCGTCGAAGCCGCCCGCGTCGACCATCGGCTCGGGGAGGTCCGGTGCCTCCCCGCGCGGCACGACCTGGACGTCGCCGACGGTGTCACGACCCACGGCAAGGAGCAGACTGAGCTCGTCGTCGGCCGAGGTCTTCACGGCGGTCCGCAGCGCGGTGAGCCTCCGCCCTTCGGGCAGCAGCCCGGCGAAGAACGCAGGGACCGCCCCCGCCGGCGTCAAGACCGGTTCGCTGCCGAGCGGGAGGGTGGTCGCCACCGGAGGGCCATCGAAGTCCTCCCGGTAGGAGAAGACCGTGCCCGCGGGAGTCCGTCGCAGCACCGCGGCGAGCCGCCCGGCCTTGTACACGTCCGCCACATCGACCCGACGGAGCCTCTCCAGGCCGGCGGCCATCAGTCGTCCGTTTCGACGACGCCGCTCCCGGTGACGACGCGTAGTCCAAGCCCCAGCACTCCCAGCACCCGCAGGACCTGCTCGAGTTGAACCGTGGGCTTGCCGTGCTCGAGCGCGTGGACGAACCGGACCGACACCTCGGCCAAGTCGGCGAGGTCCTCCTGGGTGAGGCCGAGCGCCCGACGACGCCGGCGCACGGACGCACCGAGTGCCATGGTGCCCCGCCCC